>JAFUZZ010000121.1 GCA_017476325.1 bacterium
GATTTCCTCCACGCTCACATAGTGTCGCTCATTTTTGCACTGCCACAAGTCCGCTCCATCTGTTCGCTATCCGGGTTTGCTCGGACTTTGTCCTCGACGTCACCCGTACGGAAATCCGCTGCACCGCCAGCAAATTTTTGATTGGAAACATCATGCTTTAGTGTTAATATCTTACGTCAAAAATTTGCGAAATAGGCGGTCTCTTTTGGTGCCCCTCAGGGGCTTTACCCTCGCCGAAGTCCTAATCACCCTCGGTATCATCGGCGTAGTTGCAGCACTCACTATTCCGACATTGATGCAAAAAATAGACAACCGAGAAACAATATCAAAATTCAAAAAATTTGCATCCGTTTTTAGTCAAGCACTTGCATTATCTGTTGCGGAAAATGGTACTGTTGATAAGTGGAATATTAATCTTGATACGCAGACATGTCCTCAAGATCTTGCCAATAGACTCAAACCATATTTGAATTTATCCGTTGATATAGGATGTTCTCCGTCTGATTATGTTGCGGATGAAGTTAAATTCTTAAACGGAAACATATATGCCGGTAATAATTATAATGATTATGTAGGATATTATAAAATGCTACTTTCTGATGGCAGTCTTATTTGGTTTCGAGGAAATATAAGTTGCTCTCATTCGGACTTGGATACTCCTAATGTGTGTGCAATTTTTTGGATTGATGTGAACGGCAAAAAGTCTCCAAATCAAATAGGTAAAGATATCTTTTTATTGCTAATGCAAAAGGACAAAATTCTTCCGAATAAGGCTGACGATTGTTCCCTTGATGACAAAGGATACGGCTGTGCTGCCTATGTATTAAAAAATGACAGCATGGATTATTTGAAAAATTAAGCAAAATTTTAAACGATTGTAAACTTTTGTAAAAATAAGTTTTTTTAGCGAAACCCTTGTAAATACAAGGGTTTACGCTTATTTTAAAACCATGCCAAAATCATGCTGGCAACTTTTTTTGTAATCTGTTTTTTATATATATGTAAGGTCTATGGGTAAAGTGTATGAATTGTAGTATTTTAAATTCTCAAATTAATTTCGGTAAAGGTGCTAAAAAAGAACCTAGAGATTACGTTTCTGAGCCAACGTTCGCTAACAAAGCGGCAGCAACTGCTCATACGGTAAAATCTTTACCTGACTATGCAAAACGTGGTTTGCAAGGTGATCCTGATGCTAATTTCCACGAATTTATGAAATTGTCAAAAATTCCTTATCTTTTAGGTGGTCCGGGTCTTGTTGCTACAATCATGGCAGGTTCAAATCTGTTCGATATGAAAGCAAACAAAGCCGCTAAGTTCAACGGCAAAGGCATGGCTCTTGGTTGTTTAGGATACTATGCAATGTCTGCAATCGCTAAAGCATGTATCGACAAACCGCTTAAAATGTTCAGAGGTTTAGACCTTAATCATCCTATTAATACCGTTGCTTTCAACAGACCTCATGACGCAGAAGGTCATTCAACATTCAAAGATGAAAGTCACTCACTTTTCGAAAGTTCTAAATTCATCAGATGGGGTTTTGTCAGCCCTGATGAACCAAGTTTTAACTATAAAGAAGTCCAAAAGAAAATGGGCATTCCGGAAGATGCAAACAATGCTGACGCTATGATGCGTCCGATTATCTCATCAACTATCAAGAGAGCAAACTCTTGGAAATACTTAACAAGTGCTTTTGCTGTTATGCTTGGTGTTGGTTTGGGTAATCAAAAAGCCGTTAAAGAAGAATTTATGACCGGTGTTGTTTCTAACATTAAAAACGGAAGTAAACCATCTGTTAAAGGTATTGTTAACGGTTTGAAAACAAAAGTTGCAAAACCAATCAAAGACGGATTTGTTTCTTTGTGGAAAGGATCTGAAACTTTAGGTTCTAAAGTTACGGGTAAAGTTGCAATTCTTGGTTTCGCAGCAAGCGTTATTGCCGCAAACATCTCTGTTTTAGGCAATTCAAAAGTTAAATCCAACGTACAAGAAAAGGGGGCAAACTAAGTGAGTATTACAGTTTCAACACAAACACAACACCCTCAAAACAAAGTTCAAGGTCATCTTGTACATCAAAACCCAATCAAATCTGCAGGTAACAGAGCAAAAGGTTTGGTTCAAAGCGGAAAATATCTTGCTGACGGTTTGAACGCTAAAGGTGACGATTACAGCGTTGGTAAAATTAACGATTTAACTACAAAATTAGGCAGTCTTGGTATTGCAGCAACTCTTGCAAGTCTTACAAAAAATCCTGTATCAAAAGCAATGGAATTTACAGGGCTTGTATCTTTCTTAACTGCAATGGCTGTTTGGCCAAAAGTTATTGCTGCTCCTATCAAAGCAAGAACAGGTTTCGATGTTAACCAAGAATACGTTGACAGCTACGGCAGACAAAAAAGATTTTTCGAAGACCCTCAATATTTACCTTGGGACTTGTGGAAAAAAGAAGATTTGGACAAAGTTGGCGACAAATTGCATATTTCTAAAAACATCGCTAACAGATCCGAAAAAACTCAAGATAAAATGAAACAAATTTCTACTCAAGCAAACACATTGTGGATGTTGACAACAGGTTTTGCAACTCCTCTAATGGCAAGTTTGATGGGTAATTACGCAGGCAAATATGTTGAAAAAGTGACTGAAACTTCTCGCGTTCAAGGTGCTATTAAACAAACAGGCATGGAAGATTTCACAAAAGCAAACAAATCAACATTGCAAAAAATCTTTGTTGATCCTGTTGCGAAATTAATGTCTGCGAACAAAAAAGCGGTTGATGCAACTTTCTTGGATAAAGTTACAATCAACGATACGGCAAAAATTGATGAAATGCTTAAAAATCTTGATTCTGCCTACGATGCAATCTTTGGTAAAGGTACTGATGCGGCATTTGAATTTAACAAAGCATCAATGCTTTATAAAAATGTTCCTGCTGATATGAAATTGACTCAATTCGATGAAAAAACAGGCATGAACGTTATCAAAGATGCAAGCGGAAAAGTTATTAATAAAATCCATACAAAAAATGTTGACGGCGTTTCCTTGATGGGTGACAAATGGAAAGTTCTTCCTAACAAAATGGCTGATATTTTGGGAATTTCTCCAAAAGAATATAAACAAATCACAAAAAATATTCTAAACGCAGGTGAAAACGGTGCAGTTAACCATGAAAGCGAAGAACTTGCTGAAATCTTAATCAGAAAATTCGCTGGTGCTGAAAATAAAGAAAACTTGAAAAAAGCTTTGAACAAAGCTGAATCAATTTTGACTCCTGCAATGAAAGAACTTGATGACGCATCTAACAGCTACAAAGCTGTTCTCGACAAAACTGTTAACGCAATGAAATCAATCGTTACAAACGATGCAAGTGCTAAAAAAGTTCTTGACGACAAAATTAAATACATTGGTGAAGCACAACAAACAAGATTGAGCAATAAGGTTTTAAATACAAAAATTTCTTGGACTTCTCCAATCAGAATTCTTGACATCATTGCAAAACACGACAATGTTTCAACTGTGGAAGCAAAAGCAGCATTGAAAAAAGAATTGTCAGAATTCATCTACGGTGTTACTCCTCACCACATTAACAACAACTTTGATGACGTTGTTAAAGGTAACTTCGTTGCTCCTGCTAAATACGTTCAAGGTATCAAAAAATACTTCGGTAAACTTTCCGAAAATACTAAAGCAATGATGAGCAATGCTGATTTGGTTAAAAACATTGACAATAATACAGAAACAGTTGCTAAAAAATTGTTAAAATTGATTAACCCTGCCGATAAAGGTAAAAACTTCGAAAACATCTGCGAATGGCTTGGTAAAGCTCCTGATAAATTCTTAACAGATGCGGCTAAACAAAACGGAATTTATCGCGGATGGTTGAAAAAAGTTGGCGGAGCGTTTACAATATTAACAGGAATTACGTTGCTTGCAACAACACAATTCGGCAAAGCAAACAAATATAACAAAGATTAATTAAAATTTGGGGTTTAAGGATAAATTATGCAGATTAACAACAATAACAACAGGGCGTTATTTGAAAATAATAAGGAAATGCAAAAGCACGGTGTTCAAAGACATCATGTGCATCATAATGTCGAACCGGAGTCAAAACCAAGTAATAAAGTGGTTACAAGCGATGTTGTGTCTGTATATTACAACATCAAGTCTCCAACGGTTGCTCCGTATAAAAACGACCTTAAAACCAAGTTTGAGGACAATAAAGCAGTAATTTATGCTTTAATTCCGAGAACGTTTAACGCAAAAGATAAAGACGGTGACGGCTTAATCAAAAACGGTGAAGAGGGCGGAACGTTCTTAAACGCGATTGAAAGACTCGACGAACTTAAATCTTACGGCGTAAATGCGCTCCACATTTTACCATGCTATGACTTGAACCTTTCTCAAGCAATGGGAACGGCGGGTTCAATATATTCCGCATCAGACTTTTTAACACTTGATCCGAAACTTGATGATAAACGTGACCCAAGAACGGTTGACGAGGAGTTTAAACAGTTTACGGATGAATGTCATAAACGCGGAATTAGTGTGATGCTTGATATTCCAGGGTGTGCAGGTATTGATTTTTACAATAACAGACCTGAATTGATGTCTAAAAATGAGGACGGAACACCAAAAATTCCTCAAGGCTGGCAAGATATCAGAATGATGGAAGCATGGAAAGACAAAGACACAAAAAAATTAAACGAACATTTGGTAAACTACTACAAACAGTATGTAGATAAATATATGGACTTGGGCGTAGACGGGTTTAGAGTTGACGTTGCGCGTTCAAAACCGAGTGAGTTTTGGAACGAGATAATTCCTTATGCTCGCAAACGAGACCCTGAGTGTGCGTTCTTGGCTGAAAGTTACACTTATGAGGATGCCTCTCCGATGGCAAACGTATCTGCGGACAGACCTGAAGATTTGTTAAGAGCGGGTTTTGACTCTTACTACGGACAATATCACATCTTTAACGAATGGAATGATTCTAAGGAATTTCATGACAATATGATATTGAACCTTGAAATGTCGAAAAATCTGCCGGGCAAAAAATCATTAATCGGTTCGTTTGCAACACACGATGACAAGAGTCCTATGTCAAGCGGCGGTGTAGATTATGTAAACTTAACAACAGGTATTCAAGATACATTACCGATGACAAATCCATACTTTGTAACGGGTGTTGAAACGGGAGATACATACATTTATCCTTACGGCAATAAAATTGCGGAGGATGGTGTTTCTGTAACGGACAGTAATAAATATACCGTTCACCCTGAAAAATTAGATATTTTCAACGCATCAGCAAAACCTCAAGGTGAACATCCTGAGATTGGTAAATTTATGGGTGAAATGGCAAAACTTCGTACACAGTATGAGGATGTAATCACAAGGGGTTCATACATTCCGCTTGATACATCAAACAAAGAAGATAAGATTATAGCGTATGCAAGACATTTAGACGGCAAGACGCTCTTGGTTATTGCGAACAAGGATGTTAACAATACACAATCGGGAAAAATCAATATTAAAGGATTGAAACCGACACAAGTTATGACTGATTTGGCACCTGAGAATGCGGGGCCTGCAACAGCAAAAGCATATCAAGGCGGTGTTGAAGTAAAACTCTCTCCTGCCAAGTTTACGATGTTTGAGATTGATACTCCTGAGATTGAAAAAAGCGGGGTCAAGGTTTACAAACAAAATAATATGTAATAAAAAGCGGGAAATTTTGTTTCCCGCTTTTATTTTAGAATTTATTCCATTAAAATCCTTTTAATGTAAGAGTTTGGTTCCAGTTTACCTGTATCCGTATTGAAAGAAAATTCGCCAACAAAGTCGACGCCATCTTTGTTTGGTCCTTTTTGACCGTTAATGTCCAATATAAACGTAGGATAAGCTTCTCCGTCTCTTATACATAAGGCGGAGCCATCAGCCAATATAAAATTATAACAACCGGACATACTATATAAATCTTCCGTTACGCTCTCTTTGTCATACGAATCGGCAAAACATCCTCTGCCGTAATATCCGCATGCTTTGACAATTTTTAAATTATCCATAATGTATTTAATATAAATATAGTTACTTCCATTGATTCCCAGTTCATTGTTATAGTTATATTCAACATCATCTAAACTTTTTATGGAACCGTGTTCAGCTTCCGCAAGTTGTATTGCATTACTGATATTTGCAAAAGATTTTTTAATTGCGGCAGATATTTCTTTGTCATTGGTTTTCTGCATCAAGGTTGGAATAGTGAGCGCAGCAACCACACCGATGATGCCCAGTGTTATGAGAACCTCTGCTAAAGTAAATGCGTTTTTTTTCATGCTTCTTCTCCTTTTTTTGTTTTATAAACTTAATTTATATTAACATAATAACACATGTTTGAGATAATTGCAACACAAAAGATATAAATAATTAAAAGATGTGAAAATTAGCCTTTAATACAGCATATAATATAGAATTGTGTTAAGGAAAATAATTATGGCAGAGAGAGTACGCATAAAACTATCGGAACAGATAGACAGTGAAATGAAAAACAGAATACGTTGCTTGGTTAAGGGATTGATTATAAAAAAGTATTATACCTATGTTGATTTTGCTGTGGCATTTAATAAATATTTAGAATCAAAAGGAAAAAGAACAAATTTCACGGACAGAGTCCTTTCAAACAAGCTTAACCGCGGGGATATACGACTCTTTGAACTTTTAGAAATTTTGGACTTTTTGGAATATGATATTCAATTTGAGAAAAAGAGTTTTTGCTAAAGATTATTAAACCAGATATTCATTGAGATGCGTATACTTATTTTTATTTGATTTTATTCTGTTATAAATAAAATTTAAGAATTTTTCTGCGGAATTGAAAGCACTATCTGTTTCATCTCTGTTAGGATTATATCCGTTATGAATAATTCTGTTTCTCAATAAATAGGTGTTTTCATACCAAGAAAATACTTCTTTTCCTTTAGTTGTTATATTCCAACAGCCTCCTAATTTTTCAGGCATTTCTTTTTTTATTAAGGATAAAAACGGTGTTTCTTCAATAATTTTATTTATTTGCTGTTCGAAAAATCCTGTTTCTGACATTATTTGCGAAAAAACTATTTTTATAAATGTTTCTATGTATGTTTGCATTTGAATTATAGATTGTGCAAAATTGTCTTTATAATACTCTCTGTATGCATTATGGTAAATTTTCATTATAACAAAGAAAGGATTTTTATCGGATTTAAAAATCCAAAAATGATTTACGATATTTTGACATTCTTGTGCCGATAAAATTTGTTTTTCTGTTGGGATTGTTTTAACACTAATAGGTAATAAACCTCCTCCAATACTTGTTTCTTTTTTAACGGATAATATTCTGTATAAAATAACGGGTTGCAAATTAGAAGAGTTTAATTCGCAGATTTCAATGTCGTGCATTACTTGAACATAGCACAATAAAAAGTATTAAACTGTTTTATTACTTTCTGAAAAATAATATCTATAGGGATATTTTCTTTTTTTCTTAACTTTGTTGTGTAAGAGATTTCAACTCTTGAAACCCTTTTTGACTTTATATTTGTACTGTCAATTTTTTGGGGTTCAATTTCTTGTTTTTTAATTATCGAATTAAAGTGAAATGAAATAATATTTTTATCATCAAAAGTCAGGTTTATTCCATCGGGCATTGGAATATGAAACGGAAGTTCAATAACAAATGTAATTACATGGTGATATTTTTCGATTGAAAAATTTTCCTTTTTCATCGATTCGAAAAATTGCTTTGGTTTTATAGTAAATTGATTTTCAAAAACTTCATTCATTATTCTTTCTTCGCCTTTTGCACAATAAGTTTATCACCCTCAATGATAAATTCAACTTTATCTTTTATTGGGTTTATTTTCAAGAGAGCAAGTATTGTTGCGGGTAAAATAACACCCCAACTGTTTCCGATTTGAATTATTTTTCTTATCATTTTTTCACCTGAAGTATAAATAATTGTAACAATGTTATAACTATTTTGACAAATAATAAGAAACATGGATTATAATATAGTTATAATTATGTTATAACATAATAAGAATTATGGAGGTGAAATTATGAAGGAAAAAGCATTTACTCTTGCGGAGGTATTGATTACTCTAGGCATAATTGGTGTTGTTGCGGCATTGACAATCCCAACGCTCATGCAAAAGCACAGAATACATGTAGTGGAAACAAAGTTTAAACAGGGGCATTCTATTCTTGCTCAGGCTGATGAAATGGTTAAAGTAGATTATGGTCTTAATTATTCAAGAGAACGTTTTGCTCCTGTTAATGCGGATCAAGCTTTAGAGATGCTTAATAAGTATTATACGCCATATATTAAATTTTATGAGGTTAAAAAAGGTTATTCCGGTGCATTAGGACTTCTTCAAAACGGCTATGGCATGTATTTGTGGAAAGGAAGTGAAAATCCAAGTGATTCGAATAATTGGAATAATGTTATGATATTTTTGTGTTTGGATAACGCTTCTTGTAATGGAGTTTCAGGAACAGGAGATCCTTATCATTACAAAGATTTAGGAAAATCTGTTTTTATTACGTCCACAAATGGAAAAGGAACATCAAGTTGGTATAGAACTCTAAGTCAAGATGAAGTAGTTGAAAGATGTAAAACAGATAAAGGGGCATGTACAGCGGCAATTATTAATAACGGTTGGAAAATCCCTGATAATTATCCGTATAAGTTTTAGATATGTGAAGAGGGTGACAAAATCCTAAAAACTTAGGTCTTATAGTCACCCTTTTTTATTTGTGCGGATACTATATATATTATGCGTTTTTTCCATTGAAAATTCCTTTCCGGTATTGTAATATTTTCTTATGCATAATAAAATAAAAACTATTCTTACCAAACCGATAAAAATAAATATTAATATTCATGATAAATATAGTTGGAATTTACTCTCAATATTTGGATTGTGTGAACTTGTTTTTTATATTTTTATGAGTGTTGATTGCCCTGGTTGCGGAACACCATTTGTTTTGATACTTTTTTTTGTTGTTTATCCGATAACCTTAATAATTTTTTTAATAGTTTTACTTGTGGAAAATTTAGCAAAATTATTAATCAAAAATGAAACAGTAGTTAAAAGTAAAAAATATAAAATATTGAGATATATCGGTTTGATAATATGGTTTTATCCAATATTCATTTTATTATATGTTTTTTTACGTATTCTTTTCTAACATTCTATCAATTTTTATTTAGGTTTCATAAAGTTCCTCCGGATTTAAGTATCATTTTGCATTATACGAGTATTTGCAAAAAAAATCTATTAATTTTCTTATGAAAATTATTTTCGAATATTTTTTCTAAACTTTTTTTCGAAAAAATATTTTATAAAAATTTTCGAAAAAATATTAGATAATTTATTCTAAAAATTTTTTTGTAAACTTTTTGTTACAAACCCCTCAAAACATGGCAATAATTTGGGTTTGCACGCGTTTTTATAAATATAAGAAAATAGGGGTATTTATATGAAAATTGGTATTTCTAAAGTTAACGCAAATGTATCTTTCAAAGGTCATTCACTTGTTACTAATCCAAACGGAAAAAAGGAATATCAATTCTACTTGCCTACTCAACAAAAAGTTCAACCCGAAGTTGTTCTAATCGACAAAGACGGTAAAACAGAAAACGTTACTTCTCAACTTTCTCAAAAGAAAAATGCTACTGTTCCTATTTGGTCTTTGCCTGTTTCTAAAACTCTTGACAAAACGGTTGCATACAGATTTAAACAAGGCGATAAATATATTTACGACGAAACAGTTAAAGTTTCTGACAAAAAAGGCAACGAATACAACGAAGCAATTAAATCTTCACGTCCTGCTCTTGAAATGCCAAAACAAATGTATCACTTGATGCCGGACAGTTTTGCCGCTAATAACGGTAAAATCCAAAAAGATGAAAACGGAGTTGAAATTCAAAGAAACCACGTTAACAAATTCGGCGGTACAATCGCTGACGTTGCAAACAAAATTTCTGAAGTTAAAGAATTGGGTGCTAAAAGAATTATCTCTACTCCAATCTACGGTAACGATACAATCTCAAACCACGGTTATTGGACTCAAAACCCTTATCAATTAACTTCAACTTTGGGTAATATCAATGACTTCAAAAATCTTCAAGTTGAATTGTTAAAAAACGGTATGAGTTGGGTTGCTGACGGTGCTTTCGCTAACGAAGGTCTTGGCGGTATCCACATGCAAGACATAATGAGATGGGGCGAAAAATCTCCTTACATCAACTGGTTCGATACAAAAGATTTTAATTCTTACGGTTTTAAATTCGGCGTTCTTCCTCCAACCGGCAGTGAAGCGGAAAAATACTACGATTTCAAAATCGTTAACAGCCCTGTAGTCTACGCTTACGACGAAAACGGAAAACCTGTTGAAAACTTCGGCAAGAAAAATCCAAATTATGATTCTTCAAAAGCAACTTATTTACAACAGTTTGATACAAGATTAATGGACAAAAACTACATTAATACTGATGAATTGTTAACCGCTTATACTAAAAAACAAACAAATAATTTACACGAAATTAAAAATTATAAAGACAGCGTTCAATTATTCGCATATCAATTAGATCCTGAAGCTGTTGCCAAAAAAGTTTCACAAATGTCTAAAATCAAAGTAGGAAACCCTGTTTCAACTCACTCTGCTTACAGAGATATGTTGAAAGAATGGGATAACTTCACTTTGAACAATGTTGACAAAGACGCAACAATCAGAAACTGGACAGGTAAAAAAGACATCGTTGCTTTGAATTACAAAAACCCTGAAGTTCAAAAATATATCATCAATACTGTTAAATATTGGACAAATGAAACAGACAAAGTCTTAACAACACATGTTGCTAAAGACTTGGCAAACGCAGAAGACAAAAAAGCAGTTTTGGAAAACTTGGCAAAAGTTAGCGGTGCTAAACTTGATGCTGAAGAATTACAAAACATGATTAACGGTCAATATGAAGTTAAACTTGCTCCTGCTAAAGATAACGTAAAAGACGAATTAAAAGACTTCCCTCTATTGGCTGCAGAACTTCCTGCCGAAGTTCAATCTCTTCTTTCCGACAAAAATGTTACAGACAGCAAAGCATTTAACAATGCTTATGAAACAGTTTCAAATGCGGTTTCCGAAATTTTCAAATCTCAACATCCGGAAGCATTCGATGGCGAAAAACTTACAAATGACGGTTCTCAATTATTCAGACTTGTTTCAAGTGATGTTATGAGATACGTTACTGCTTATGCTTTGAGCGGAGAAACTCCTGCAGTTGAAGTTAAAAACGGTATTACAAATGTTGTTTTGCCTGAAAACTTTAACGATAAAGTTCTTCACAATATCAATCTTGAATCTTCAACAAGAGAAGAAGCAATCGCAAAACTTGAAAACGCTTTTTCAAACGGTGCAAAAGCATTTGCTAACGATGAAAATGCAAAAAACGCAATCGCTCAAATCGTTAAAAATTCAACAGAAAATGTTAATGCAAACGATGTTAAAATGGCAAAAGCAATCATTTCAAAATTGGAATTAGGTCTTGACCACAGAATTGACGCATCAAAAGATATTATGGACTTAGACTTAATCAACCAAAATAAAGTTGAAGCACAAAAATCTTGGGATGTTGTTCAAAACTTCTGGAAAGATTTCGTGTCAGAAATCAGAGAATACAATCCAAAATCATATATCATCGGTGAAGTTACAAGTTTGTGGGACTTCTTCGGTAACGAAGCAAACAATGTTGAAAAGAATTTCATCAAAGAAACAGGTTTCACAACACAAACAAACTATTCTTATTTGTTCAACATCTATTCTCAATTAGTACACGGTGCTCCTGAACCTTGTAACGAATGGCACCAAAACGCTCAAAGTTTGAACGGAAATATCAAAAACTTTACACAAAGCGGTTATGCTGATAACATCAGATATTCTCACGAAGGTGTTGACAACCACGATAAACCAAGAGCAGCACACGGATTTGCAATCGACATTAACAACTTCTTCAATGTTCAAGCAAAAAATGCTGAAACGGTTAAAAATATGCCTGAATTTAAAACTGTTGCAAAAGTTTACAGAGAAACAGTTGACGCTAACGCAACAGATGATGCTATTGTTGGCGAACTTTGCGGTTCAATCGTAAACGAAATTTCAACAAGCAAAGCAGGAAGCGATTACAGTTTGTTCTCAAATAACAAAGGTATTATGGACAAATTGTTCGAAAAAGAAAACGGACTTGAAGAATACTATGAATACACAGAAGCATTAAACAATATTTCTCTTGTTTTGAGAGATAGTGAAAAATCAAACGTCGTAAGAGATGCTTTAATTGAATCAGTAGACAACGCTAAATTGAACTTGTCAAAAGAACAAATTGCTAAAATCAAAGATGCAATTAACACTTATTCAAAAGGTGGTTCTGAAAAATCAGAAGTTGTAGCAGAACACTTCAAGACAAGACCTTTCAACTATGTTATTGAAGATGCTGTTAAGGGTGCAAACCTTGGATTGAATGAAGAAGAAACAGAAAAAGTTTGTGCATCAATCCACAACGCAATGATGAAACCTGCATTTGAAAAATACAAAGCAATGTTGGAAATCATGGTAGCGGCACCAGGTAACCCAACAATCTTTGCCGGTGACGAATACGGCGAAACAGGTTTTGAAACTCCGGGTAACAACGTTTACCAACACAACAGAAACCAAATCCACAGAGGATGGGCAGTTGATAACAACAGACCTGAATTTAAAGCATTCCACGAAGAATTTGTTAAAACATTCAACATGAGAAACAAAGCATGTTTCAGACCGTTTGTTGACGGTGATATGATTGTTTTGGACAACATCAAAGACGGTGATAACAACGTAAGCGGACTTTACAGATACAATAAAAACTCTGATGTAATCACAGTTTTGAACACAAACGGATTTGACAACAGAAGAAATGCAAGCAAAGTTGAAACTGTATCAGTTGCAAAAATCCCTGTAAACGCTCAATTCTCTATTGATAACGCTTATGGTTCAAATGAATTTGTACACGTTGACAAAAACGGACAAGAAATCAAAGACGGTTACTACAGAGTAGAAGGTAACAATCTTGTTAAATATGAAGATGCGTCATTCAAAAAAGTTGCGAAAGCAGGAATTGCGTTAACAGCGGCAGCAACATACTTTGTAAGAAAAATCGCTCCATCAATGACAAACGCTTACAAACAAGCATTATGCTCTTTGAAATAAGGGTAAATAAAAGAATAAAAATGTCAGGTGTTAAACCTGACATTTTGTTTAATAATCCATTTTGTAACCGTTTTTAACAAGGTATGCTCCGCATGATGGCAAGCTGGTTCCTGTTAAACATCGTTCTTTCAGTTCGCTTAAGGTTTTGTCTTTATCTTCCTCCTGCATCGGAGAAATCTGACCGCTGTTTAAGAAAAGAGCAAATTTAAAAATATCTCGACCTCCAATATTTGGTCCTTTAGGGCCGTTTGTATCAACCGCTATATGGACTTGGTCGATTGGGTATCCGGCTAATACAAAATTTAGACTCATTCCATCATTCAGTAGCATTTTGTACTGCGTTAAATTGTCATTATATGATGTTTCGTTTCCGTTAATATAAGTTGTTTTTTGGGCCCAGCACCCTTGATTTTGTAATAATTTACAATTCTTTGCGATATTAAAATAAGGGGCAAAATATTTATCCATAAAAAGTTCAGTATCATCATAATTATTTGTAGGGCCCCAAGTTTTTATAAATCCGTTATGGGCTTCTGAAATTTTTATGGCATTATTTAAAAGTCCCCATGCTTTTTGAAATCTGCTTACATATTCTTTGTTTCGCTGTTCTTGCATCAAAGTCGGAATAGTAAGTGCTGCAACAACACCGATTATTCCGAGAGTGATAAGAACCTCCGCTAATGTAAATCCGTATTTTTTCATAATAAAAAATCCTCCTGTTAACTTTAACAACCCTATTATATCATAATAGTATTCGAATTGCAACTACAAAATATGATTTTATATTCTGTGGTTTTAGTAATTAAAAATTGAATATTTATAAAATATGTTATCTTAAATACAATTAAATATTATTAAAAGAAAGAGGACATTGAATGATGAATAAATTTACTCCCATAAAGCAAGAAAAATCTGTTATAAGTATAAGAATAGACAACGATTTATTAAGAACGATTGATGATTATTCAATAAAGACTGATATTAGCAGAAATGAGTTTATTGTTCAGTGTATTGAATTTGCGATACAAAATATAACAAAAGATATTTAATTATTTATAATGTAAATTAAAACACTCTAGAACCTTTCTACTTCGTGATTTTTATCTTTTTATGTATTGACAAATTGCAATTTACGTGCTAAAATGTACAAAAGAATACAAAAAGTGGTTTAAATTACAATGATTCATAAGTTTATTGTTTCAAATTTCTATAGTATCGGGGACGAACAAGAGTTAGACTTTACATCAGGAAAGTTATATTCTGACAGTTCTACAAAGTTTGATGATACTACATATATAAGCAATGTTAATTGTTTTGTTGGTGCTAATGCATCAGGAAAAACAAATATTTTTAAGGCTTTAACTTTTTTATTGTGGTTTGCGGAAAATTCTTTTTATTTTGATAAAACAAAAGTTGAAAATTTATTTATACCGCACCTGTTAAAAAAAGAGGAACTGACAAAATTCAGTTTAATTTTTGATATTAATAACAATTTATACAATTATAAGGTCGCGTTTCAAAACGGTAAATTAGTTGAAGAAACTCTTTATAATCAGGGACAAAAGACTTTTACGTATCTTTATAGATTGAGAAATGATGGAGATGACAATATAACGATTGATTACAATAGAAATAATTTGCTAAAAAGAATAAACAAATCTGAAGAAGAGCGTTTTAAAGGAAGTCCGAATTCATCATTTCTATCTTTTCTTATGGGAACAAATTACAGTAAACCTTTTGGATTTAATAAAATTGTAAGTGATTTGTATTCAAATTTGTATTATATTGATTCAAGAAGTTACAACCATGAAAAAGAGTCTGTTAATCTTTCCAAAACCCTTGAAAATTATCAAGGAAAAGATGAACTTTTGTCTTATATAAGAAGTTTTGATTTTGGTATTGAAAATTATGACATTAATGACAATTTTATTTTTAGAACGGCAATGGGTTCAGAAAAAAAATTGGTTGGATTTACTCACACAAATAACAATAAGACATTTGTAGTTTCGGCGATGGATGAATCGGCAGGAACAATTAAGGGTATATCACTATTGATTAAACTGTTAAATGTTTTAACTAATGGCGGTGTTGCAATTATTGATGAGTTTGATGCTCGCTTACATTATGATATAGCAAGAAAACTTATAAGTTTGTTTGCTAACAAAGAAACTAATCAAAATAATGCGCAGTTATTTTTCTCAACACATCAACCTTTGTTTTTAAATGATAGAGATAAAAAACAAATATTTTTATGCTATAAAGAAGATTTTATTAATACAGAGGTTTACAGATTGGATGAAATTGAGGGTGTTCGAAATACTGAAAACTTTTTTGAAAAATATTTGTCAGGTGAATATGGAGCAACACCAAGATTAGGTACTTGTTAAATGGGTAAAAATAAAAGGAATAGGCAGCGAAAGAAAATAATATTTATTGCTAGGGAGGGTATTAGGGAAGAAAAATTTCTTTGTTATCTTCAAGAGTTGTTTGACCCTGAAAGGACAATAACACTAAAGTTTCCTCCTGAATATGGCGGAAATTCTAATAAAATATTAGATAGAGCAATTAAAAGTTTTTATAGTATTAATTATGCTTGGTTTGATGAAGATAACGCCCTTGATGAGGAACATAGAGAGTCTTTAAAAAGTTTATGGGGGATAGACGAAATTCCTGAAAATCTTAAAGATAGTGAATTACAAACTTTAAATGTTAAAAATAAAAATCCGATTATAATAGTTTCACATCCATTAAGCGTAGAGGGTATTTTAATAAGATTGTTTGATAAAAATATGCCAAAACTGGAGATACCTATTGATAGTCCGGAAAATTTTGAAAAAAATAAAAACAGGATGAAATCTGCCGTTGATGGTTTTATTAAAAACGGAGATATTGAGTTCTATCGTCAAAATTTATCAAAAAGTTTAATACTCGAAAAAGCAGCGGTTATTGATGAATTAAAATTATTATTAACTATTTTTGATAAAGATATTTAGTTATAATTTTAAAAAGAAAAAATGTCAGGTGTTAAACCTGACATTTTGTTTAATAATCCATTTTGTAACCGTTTTTAACAAGGTATCCGCCACAATCTGTTAATGACGTTCCGTCTAAACAATGTTCTTTCAGTTCACTTAGACTTTTCGATTCTTCACTGTTATTCAATGGAAGAATTTGTCCGCTATTCATAAAAACAATAAATTTGAAAATATCTCTTCCGCCTATATTTGGACCTTTTGGACCGTTTGTATCAACAGCAACGTGAATTTGGTGTCCTATGTCAGAAAAATCATGAGCATAGCATAAATCAAGGCTCATTCCATCATTAAGTAAAAGTTTGTAATGGGATAAATTGTCATTGTAAGGAAGTTCTTCGTCATTAAGTGTTTTGGAGCTATCGGTCCAGCATCTTTGTCCGGTATTTGTTCCGCAGGTCTTTGCAATATTAAAATACGGATTAAGATATTTTTCAAAAAAAGCCGTATCGGCACATGTAGTACCAATATCCCATGTTTTTGTAAATCCGTTGTGTGCTTCGGATAATTTTACTGCGTTATTAATCAAGCCCCATGCTTTTTGAAATCTGCTTACATATTCTTTGTTTCGCTGTTCTTGCATCAAAGTCGGAATAGTAAGTGCTGCAACAACACCGATTATGCCGAGAGTGATTAATACTTCCGCAAGGGTAAAAGCTAACTTTTTCATAATTATCTCCTTTCTTTTTTTTATTATAAACTATTTTTAATTATTGTCAATACTATAGTACTACTTTAGTATTATTAAAATATTGTTTATTTAACCATATAATACTGTATTATGATTAAATGAATGAGGAAAAATTATTAAAAGTTTTCGGTTTAAATTTAAAAATGGAGAGGATGAAAAAGGGGCTTACACAAGCACAGTTAGCGGAACTTCTTAATATCCATGAAAAACATGTTTGCAAAATCGAAACAGGTAAACAGAATGTGACGCTAAAAACACTATCCAGAATCGCAAATGTTTTGGGTGTTAATGAGAGTTCGCTTTTGTATGAGAGATAATTCTTATATAATGTATTTAGTACTATGAATTTACTAAGGAAAGGGATTTTATGGAAAATAGTAGAGTAAACGCATCATTGGAATACAAACATAGCGGATATAATTGTTGTCAGTCCGTAGTGTTAACTTATGCAGACAAGTTAAATATTGAAAAAGAGGATTTATTGAACATTGCATCGGGTTTCGGTATGGGCATGGGCTGTATGGAGGGAACATGCGGGGCTTTGTGCGGTGCGGTTATTGTTGCCGGAATTTTACAAAAAGGTGAGCGAACAACGCTTGTATCTAAGAAAATTTTGCAAAGTTTTAAAGATAAATGCGGCGATACGGTTTGCAAGACTCTAAAAGGTGTTGAAACAGGGAAAACGCTTTGTTCCTGTGATGAGTGCGTAAAAAATGCAGTCTTAGCATTAGAGGAACAATTTAGTACCGAAAAAGTGTAAAAAATAAAGTGTGACTGATGCTCACAGTCCATCTCAAAATTACATAACGGCAAGAGTCAGTTTCTTTATAAGTTCTAATTGCTCGGGTTTTATAACTGATATCAGGTCATATATATCAGATTTTAATTTATTATCGGGCGCAAATTCCAACATGTCATTCGGTGTAACCTCCAATGCAACACAGATTTTAACAAACGTATCCAAAGACGGTAAGCTCTCCCCCGCCTCAAGTCTTACAACCTGTCGCATATCTATATCTATTACCTCCGCCAATTTTTCCTGTGTGTAATGTTTTAACTTCCTAATTTGCTTTAGCTTTTGACCAAATGCTTTTTTATCCATATTCTAAATCCCTTTTTTATATTCTAGTTTCATTTTTAAATACAAATAAGGGTATATATTGCATATAAAGACACATGTATATGCAATAAAAGTCTTTATTGTGGATAAATTTGACATAATAAAAACGAGAGTGACTAAAAAGCCTAAAATTTGTCCGTTTTGTCACCCTCTAAATAATTTATCTATTTATCTTTTCCGCAGCAGTGCTTGTATTTCTTTCCGCTGCCGCAAGGACACGGATCATTACGTCCGATTTTTTGACGCGTTTGTTCAAGTTCTTCTTCGGTTTCTTCAACAAAATTTTCTGCCGCTTTTGAAAGTTCTGTTTCCAACATTTCAGGTTCTTCCTTGTGCATAACCTGCACGCCGAATTTAGTTCTGAATATGTGTTTAACAGTTTCGCTTTGAATTTCAAACATCATTTTGTTAAACAAATCGTAAGCCTCTTTTTTATACTCAATTAGCGGATCTTTTTGCCCGTATGCGCGCAAGCCTATACCGTCGCGGAGCATGTCAATATTGTGTAGGTGATCAATCCATTTGTTATCCACAACTCGTAACAAAATATCTTTTTCTATATTTCGCATAACATTATCGTTTGAAAAAGGCTCTTGTAATTGCGGATTTTCATCATACTGTTTAATTACATTATTGTAAAATTCAATAATATTTCGTTCATGTTCCTGATAAGCATAAACCGCGCGTTCACGAACTTTTTCATACATTGCGTCATATTTTAGTCCGTTAATATCTGCGACTGTCAAATCAGATAATTGCGGAATAGTTGAATGTAACTCTTTAACAAGAGTTTCTAATTCTTCACGTACATACTCCTCAGGCGGCAATTCAGGTGCAATATAACTTTTTAGAAGTCTGTCAAGTTCTTGTTCAATCATATAAATTATATTTTCATAAATTTTATCACCTTTGATAACTTGTTTGCGTTGATGATAAAATTTTTCTCTTTGAATATTCATAACGTCGTCATATTCAAGAACACTTTTTCTGATATCAAAGTGATAAGTTTCCACTTTCTTTTGAGCGGACTGAATTTGTTTAGACACAAGCGGAGATTCAATCGCCATTGTCTCATCAACATTCAACATATTCATCAAGCCGATAATTTTATCGCCGCCAAAAATTCTCATTAAATCGTCTTCTAAGGACAAGAAAAATCTTGTAGAACCCGGATCGCCCTGACGTGCGGCACGTCCTCGAAGTTGGTTATCAATACGTCTTGACTCATGACGTTCCGTACCAATTACGTGCAAACCGCCTAATTCTACTACTTTTGCATGTTCTTCTTCCGTAATTTTACGTGTTCTTGCAAAGACTTCTTCTTTCTTTGCCTCATAATTTGCTGACTCAGGAGTAATACCAAGTTTATCCAATTCTTCTTTTGCAAGATATTCCGCGTTACCGCCAAGCAAAATGTCGGTTCCGCGCCCTGCCATGTTTGTGGCAATCGTAACAGCGCCATACCGTCCTGCTTGTGCGATAATGTATGCCTCACGTTCATGGTGTTTCGCATTCAAAACATTATGTTTAATATTAAGTCGTTTTAATAGAGCGGAAATATATTCTGATTTCTCAATACTTATTGTACCAACCAAAACCGGTCTGCCGTATTTGTGAAGTGCAATAATTTCCTCAACAACAGAAAGATATTTTTGTCTCTCTGTTTTATAAATCGCATCAGGATAATCAATTCTGACATCTGTTTTGTTTGTAGGGATTGTCGTAACCTCAAGGTTATAGATTTTTCCAAACTCTGCTTCTTCCGTCATAGCAGTACCGGTCATGCCGGAGAGTTTCGGATACAAACGGAAAAGATTTTGGAAAGTTATGCTTGCAAGAGTTTGAGTTTCGTCTTGAATTTTAACTCCCTCTTTTGCCTCAATGGCTTGGTGTAAACCGTCAGACCAACGACGACCCTCCATTAAACGCCCCGTAAATTCATCAACAATAGCGACTTCACCATCTTTAATTACATAATCCGTATCGCGAACAAAAAGTTCTTTTGCCTTTAATGCTTGCAAAAGATGGTGGGCATATTGGGTTGAAATATCGAACAAATCGGTAATTCCGAGCAATTCTTGAGCCTTGTCGATACCATCCTCGGTTAGAATTACGTTTTTATTTTTTTCATCGACTTCATAGTCAACATCTTTTTGTAATTGAGGAGCAATTTTTGCCATTAACTTATATGTTTCGGCGGATTTTTCAAGTCGTCCGCTTATAATCAAAGGGGTTCTTGCCTCGTCAATCAATATACTGTCAACTTCGTCAATAATTGCGTAGTTAAACGGTCTTTGAACAAGCATATCTTCATTTGCCGCCATGTTGTCACGAAGATAGTCGAACCCGAATTCGTTGTTTGTTCCGTAGGTAATATCGCACATGTAAGCAGCTTTTTTCTTTGCGAAATTCATATCTCGCGCAGAAGAGAGGATTACGCCTACAGACAATCCCAAAAATTTAAAGATTTTTCCCATCCACTCACTGTCACGTTTAGCAAGGTAATCATTAACAGTGATTATATGAACCCCTTTGCCTGTTAAGGCATTAAGATATGCAGGAAGTGTTGCCACAAGGGTTTTACCCTCACCGGTTCTCATTTCCGCAATATGACCGTTATGCAAGAAATATCCGCCGACTAATTGAACATCAAAATGGCGCATGTTCAAAACTCTTTTTCCTGCCTCACGGACGGTTGCGAACGCATCGGGCAGAATTTTATCAAGCGCTTCTTTTTCCAAAATTCGGTCTTGTTTGTAGTCATCAGATGTCTTACGGTTAGCCAAAATCTCTTTAAATTCAGCAGTTTTCGCTTTCAATTCGTCATCGGTAAGCGCGGAATATTCCGGTTCCATGGCGTTAATATGTTCAATTATCCCTAAAATACTTTTTACTTTTCTTTCATTGGGGTCTCCTAAAAGGTTCAACAATTTTTTTAGCATTAAATTTCTCCCATTATCCCTTTCTAAATAAATTATACAATAAAAATAATATTTTTATTATCCGATTGTTTTATCCGATTGAATAAGTTTTTAATATTGACAGAGAGAGAATGATTTGAGATAATAAAGAAAACGGAGGAAATATGTTAAAAAAAGTAAGAACATGGACAGAGGAATTTAAGACATTTGCCATGCGTGGAAACGTAATCGACATGGCAGTAGGTATCATTATTGGTGCTGCATTTGGAAAGATTGTAGATTCTTTGGTAAAAGATGTAATAATGCCGCCATTGGGATGGTTACTGGGCAAAGTTGATTTTTCTCAACTGTTTATAGTTTTACCTGTAGACGGAATTTTTGAAAAATATCCGTCAATCGAGGCAGCACAAGCAGCGGGAGCGGTAACAATCAATTACGGATTATTTATTAACACATTAATAAGTTTTGTTTTGGTTGCATTTTCCGTGTTTTTAATAATTAAAGCGATTAATAAGTTACGTGCTGATAAAACGGAATCAGATGCACAATCGGCACCTGCAACAAAAGAGTGCCCTCACTGTTTCAGTACAGTTGATGCAAGAGCAACAAGATGTCCGAATTGCACATCTGAATTAAACTAAAATTTAAGCAAAAAGAGGGTGGCATATTGAACTGAAACCCTAAAACCGACTTTTTTTACTTTGTCCGGTTTTAGGGTTTCAGTTCAAAAAACGGGCATCCTCTCTGTATAGATATTAGATTATTACGGGCAGAAAATAGCTTTATCTTGTCAGGTCATTAATTATATTTTTTGCAACTTCAAGCTGCATGTCTTTCTTGCCTTTGATTACAGGAACTTTTAAATCCGGCTCAATGCCTTTTTTATGAATATCTGTATCGTTTGGTGTCAGGTATTTTGCAATAGTTAAGTTCATTCCCGTTTCGTTCGGCATAGGGATAATTCTTTGAACCAAACCTTTTCCGAAAGATTTTGTTCCGACCAAAACAGCTTTGTTATAATCTTTTAGTGCACCTGAAAAAATCTCTGAGGCACTTGCGGAACCCTCATCAATCAACAGTACGACAGGTTTGTCTATGATATAATCTGTTTTTTGAGCCTTTATTTGTTTCTTAAACCCGTTTCTGCCTACAATGCTTACAATATTACCTTTATTGATAAATAAATTTGCCATATTTACCGCATTTGGTAACAAACCTCCGGAATTGCCGCGTAAATCAATTATCAAGCCCTTTGCTGTAGTTGTTTCCGCTAATGCAGTCAAAAACTCATTGTACGTTGTTGCTCCGATAAAGCTTAAAATCTCAATATAGCCTATATCGTCATCAACCATTTTGCTTTTAATATTTTTAATTTTAATATTTTTTCTCGTAATGTTTTTGGTAAGATTTCGTTTATCTCTTAACAAAGATAGTTTTACAACCGTATCAATTTCGCCTCGAACACGTGATGCAACATCGGATGTTTTTAATCCCGTAACGTCTTCTCCGTCAACTTTAACAATTATATCTCCGTTTTTTAATCCTGCTTTTTCGGCAGGTGTTCCCTCTAAAACGTTTACAATGTATGTCTTTCCGCCAATAGATGCGATATTAACTCCGATGCCGATTATTTTTGAATTTATTGATGAATTTTGTTCAGCATAAGTTTCTTTATCCAAATATCTTGAATACGGATCGTCTAATGTCTCGAGCACAGAATTTATCGCAACGTTAGCATCTTCATCAGTTTGGATTTTTCCGTCATAGCGTTTTTTCCATTCATCAAGGTTTTGACCGTTTAATTCTTTATCAATGTAGTTTTTCTTTACTGTTTCAATCGAATTCTCAAACAGTTTTTGAGCGTTAACTTTTTTCGTGTTTAAGAGTGTATTATCGTTCAAGACAAGGTTTCCCAATACGTATTTTTCTAAAAATGTATTTAGAAAAACGATTGAGGCAACAAGCAGGATAAATATCAAAAATTGTCTTTTCATAACAACAACATTTTGAAACAAGCACGTTAAATTTTCAATAGTCTTTTTTAAAAATTTAAGGATATTTAAAAAAAGTTTATACTTATTTTTAAAATTAGAAAAGATTTAGCATGCTTTTTCGAGACGTTCAATCAAATCAATGTGTTTGGACGCAAAATCTTTGCCTCTGACAAGTATTGCATCTTTCAAAATTTGTGGTAAATTCAACGCCCAACCTTTTTTAAGATTTTCGTCATAAAGGGTTTCAAAATCGTTTGGAATTCTTAAAGACCAGTTGTCATCGCTAAATGTACTTGGAACATTGTATGTTTCTCTGATTCCAAAGAAGTCCGTAAAGAAAATTTGGATATTTTCTGCGCGGCATGCAAAAATTTCAATTAACTTGTTATAAGCCATAAATTCCGCATCAGATGACAGTCTGTATGCAATTTTATTTCTTTCGATGTCACTGACTTCGCGATACCAATCTTCAGCCATGTTTTTGCCTTGCAAAATAGCATATTCCGTATTGATTTTATCTTTAGCCCATAAAACAACGGGTTTGTTGTCATGAGAACCGGCAATAGCCCAACAATTCGGAACAATATTTCTTCCGCGATACGGATGTTCAGGAATATCGGGTTCTACAATTTCCGTAAGACTCATTCCGTTTAGCCCGTATAGTTCAAATGCCTTAACAACAGGATAGGTTACTGTTCCGAGGTTTTCGCATACGATTGCATTTTTATCCAAGCCGACTTCTTGCGCTGCCGCAATGACAATTTTTTCAACAAAACGCCCGTATTTTTTGATTTGCTCTTCGTTAAGAGTTTTGACTCTTTTTTCGGAATCTGTTTTTTCGTTTTCGTTCAAATCCTCTAACGTTGCTATTGCATATTTTTTAAGTTCCGGATGTTCGGGGGAAGAATACAGTCTGCCGGCACCGTCTTCGGGTTTCGGAGTTTTTCCCGCTTTATATACCCAAGGGTCGATTAATCCGACAAAGTGGTCAATGCGGACACCGCCTGAGTTTTCGGTAAACATTATTTTATAAAGTTTTTTTAATAATTCTCCTGCCGCTCCTAAAGAACCGTCTTTGTTGAAGAGTTTTTCGGGGTCAACAACAGGAAAACCCCATGCTTGACCTTTGTCCGAAAATAAATCAGGAGGACAGCCCATACACCATCCGTCTAAAAATAAGTTTTGATATGCCCAAAAATCTCTGTCAGAAAACGAAACTTGTCTGTCGGCAATTAGTTTTATCCCTTTTGATTGAGCGTATTCTTTAGATTTTTCGTTTTGCAGGTGTGCCAAAAATTGTTTAAACGCATAAAACTCGATTTTGTCGGCATATTTTGTTTTAATTTCCGATATACGTTTTGCAAAACGTTCTTTTTCATCATCTTTTTCGGGAACCATTAATCTTTTGTCATCATCATTTTCCCATAAAGGCCAATAGTCATTTCCGTTTTCGATTGATAAAACTTCATACAGAGAATCACTTTCAAGCCAAAAAGAATTTTCTTTTTTAAATTGTTCAAAATCACTTTTAAATTTAGGATTATCGAGAGTTTTAAAATTATCAAAAGCTTCTTTAAGGGCTTTTTCTTGTCTGTCATAAATATAGATATATGCGGTTCTGTTAGTATCTTTTTTAGGATTATTTGCGCAAATTTTATCAAAAGTTTCTTTTGACAAAAGATTAAAGTATTCATCTGTTGTAAGAGAATGTAAATCAATTAACAGCGGGTTTTTAGAGAAAACAGTTCCCGTATAAGGAGAGGCATCGTAGCCTTTGGTTTTTCCTGCCGGTCCGAGTTGAACAAAATTAAACACTCCGCTTAAAAAATCGAATAATTTTTTAGCGCCGTTAGAAGTTGCGTTTCCAAACCCTGTATTTTCTCCGTCAACGGATGGAAAACTTGGTGCATGAGCAATGAATGCTACATTTTTTTTGCCTAACACTTGTAATGCTTCTTTAATTAACTCTTTATTTTTAATTGACATATTTTTCTCCTAAATTCTTAGAGAATTATAACACAAATAAAAAATTTTTTATTTTTTAAAATAAAAAAGAGCCGAAAATTCGGCTCGAAAATTATTTAATAAATATTTGTTAGTCGCATTTTGTTTTGCCGTCCCAGGAAAGGTCATCACAGTGCAGGTAGTCCATGTTTTCGTTAAAGAATACCAAACTTGTACAACCCATACCATTAGAAAGTATATCTCCTACTCCTACGGAAGTATCCAATCTTTTACAAGGGTAAATATCAACCGCTACATCGGGATTTTCATTATCATTTCCTCTTTTCAAATTGAGTTTACCGTCTTTTTTAAAAATTTGGAAATAAAAAATATCAATACCAACAGTATTTGGACCTTTTGCTCCATTATAATCTATTATAAATTCAGCAATATCAGTGTCAGCTGATGTCCAAGTTTGAAGAGACGAACCATCAGACAATACAGCTTTTTGATAATGACGGTCAGTATTATACATATTTATCCAATCTGAACCACCCAAAGTTTTTAATGTATCATTTACCCAACAGCCGTTTTCCTCACCACAATATTCTTGTACGTTTAAATAAGGACTTATATAATCATACCAAGCTTTTACATCTTCTCCTGAAAAAACGCCATCGTTTGCGATTGCCATTTTTACAGCATTAGAAATCATTGCTGTATGTTTTTTAACCGCCGCAACCGCCGCTTTTTCTTTTTGTTCCTGCATCAATGTCGGGATTGTGAGTGCTGCGACCACACCGATTATGCCGAGAGTGATTAACACCTCCGCTAAAGTGAAGCCCCTACAAGTCATAGGATTGTCTTGGATTTCCTTTGCGTTTGATACGAACTCTAAATGACGGGTTTTTAACGCCCCATTAAAATTTTCAAGAGCAAAATCCGCTCCCTGACTACTTTTAAGGCTTATGCCCCCATTTCCTCGAGAACCTAAAAGCGCGTCCTCTCTAACTTTGGAACCTAACGCCCCCCCCCTAGTCGGGTGAATAAATTCTTCATAAGTAACCTCCGTTTTTTATATTAACATTCTTATTATATACCATGTCTCAAAAAAATTCAACCCCTATTTGCCGGTTCAATATATATTAGACTACTTTAGTCTTTCATGTGTTTGAACTTGCACCCCTAACTTTTTTAGAAAATATTCCTCATCAATTTCCTCAAATTCTAAAGTTTTTATTTTTGATGTTTCACCACGCACTATTTTTATTTTTGATTTTGCAATCCCCAATTTCTTTGCAAGAAACTCAACCAAAACTTTGTTTGCCTTATTTTTCAACAGGCGGAGCAGTAAGTTTTATCTTGATAAAATCCTCCTCCATAACCACTTCGTTTCGTGATGAATTAGGAACAATTTTTAATGTTTTTAAAAAAATTTTATTCACTATTTACTATTCCTTTTATGTTATGATATAATCATACCATGGATGAATTGTTTAAGGATATATATAAAGAACTTAAAGAACAAAATCGCCCTCAAGAACATATTGAGGAAATAGAAAAAGCGTTTTTATTTGCAAAAGAAAAACATGAAGGTCAATATCGAGTTTCGGAAGAACCTTATATAATCCATCCATGCGAAGTTGCAAAAATTTTGATTTCTCTCAAAGCGGATAAAAACACAATCATTGCCGCATTTTTGCACGACGTACTGGAAGATACCGACACCCCGCCGGAAGTTATTGAACAAACATTTTCAAAAGATGTTCTTACTCTCGTTCAAGGTGTGACAAAACTCGGAAAACTACAGTTTAAATCCACGGAAGAACGTCAAGTCGAAAACTTTAGACGCATGCTTATTGCCATGGCAAAAGATATTCGCGTGATGTTTCTGAAACTCGCCGACAGATTACATAACATGCGCACGCTTAATTTCATGGCAATAAATAAACAACAAAGAATCGCTCAAGAAACTTTAGATATTTTCGCGCCGCTTGCAAATCGTTTGGGGATTGGTAAAATTAAAGCAGAGTTAGAAGATTTATCTCTAAAATATTTGCATCCTGATAAATATTACGAAATTGCGCAGCTTGTGTCTCAAAAACGTACAGAACGCGAAGAAACAGTAAATTTATTAATAGAAAAACTTAAAAAAGATGTTCAGGCAAGCGGTATAAACGCCCAAATTACGGGACGTGCAAAACACTATTACAGTATATACAAAAAAATGACCCGCCTGAATGTGTCTTTCCATGACTTGTATGATATTACCGCCGTTCGCGTTATTGTAGATAGCGAAAAAGAATGTTACGAAGTTTTGGGCTTAATCCACTCCCAGTTTAAACCTATTCCGGGACGGTTTAAAGACTACATTGCAATGCCAAAAGGCAACATGTATCAATCTTTACACACATCGGTTTTGGGCCCGAAATCAAAACCGCTGGAAGTTCAAATCAGAACCTGGGCAATGCATGAGGTTGCGGAATACGGTATCGCAGCACATTGGCGTTATAAAGAAAAGGGCTCGTTCAAGGCTGATAATGCGTCCGACGTTCAATTTTCATGGCTTAGAAAACTGGTTGAATACGATCAGGATGTTACAAGTTCAAAAGACTTTGTTGACAGCGTAAAATTAGATTTGTTTTCCGATCAGGTTTTTGTGTTTACTCCAAACGGAGAGGTTTTTGACTTGCCGCAAAACGCAACTCCGGTTGATTTTGCTTACAGAATTCACTCGGAAGTCGGACACAAAACAGTTGGTGCACTCGTAAACGGACGTATCGCACAATTAGATTCCAAACTCAAAAACGGTGATATTGTTGAAATTTTAACATCAAAACACCCGGCTCCGCGTCTTGATTGGTTAAACTTTGTTGTTACAAAGCAAGCTTCATCTAAAATTAAACAATGGTTTAAAAAGAATAATCGTGAAGAGCATGTTAATCTTGGAAAATCAAATCTTGAACACGAACTTACCAAAACGGTTTTTGATGAACATTTAAAATCCGGCGAATTTGACAGAATTGCCAAAGCGATGAACTACATATCCGTTGAGGATTTATTCGCGGCAATAGGGTACGGCGAAACAACCGTTCAAAAAGTTATTCACAAAATCAAAAAACCGAAAAAAAATCTTGAAGATAATTTTGTTCAAACAAAATCTAAAAAGAAAAGTGAAAAAGATATTGTCGGACTTGAGGGGCTTTTATATTCGCTTGCAAAATGCTGTTCACCAATTCCGGGGGAACCGATTGTCGGCGTTGTAACACGTTCAAAGGGCGTATCCGTTCACAGACAGGATTGTCATTGCCTTGAGGGGATTCCGCCTGAAAGAATGATGGAAATCCATTGGGCAAACGAAAATGCCGCAGACAAAACTTACTCAACAACAATTAAAATCGAAACGGCAGACAAAATGGGACTTCTCAAGGATATTATCGCTGCAGTATCAGATAACAATACGAATATTATTTCAGCAAACGTAAAATCTAAAGAAGGGCAATTCGGTATTATTGAATTAGGCTTGGAAATAGACAACATTTGGACATTGAGAAAAGTTATCAGCGCATTACAATCTCTGCCTGACGTACATAGCGTAAAACGTACTCAATCCAGCTACAATGCTAAATCTCAAAATTTTAACAAAAATAAAAAGACCGCAAAAAAATAATAATTTTTACTCCCGCGCAAACTTAACCTGATATTGTCGTAACAAATATTAATATTTTGACAAAAAGTGTGTAATAATTTTTTCTTTATGTGTTACTATAAAATTGTAAATGATAGGTAAGATAAAAAGGAGAAGTAATTATGCCAACATTTATTGAAGACGTTGTAGCAAGACAAATACTTGATTCAAGAGGAAACCCAACCGTTGAAGTTGATGTTAAACTTTCTTGCGGTGTTGTAGGCAGAGCGGCCGTTCCGTCAGGAGCATCTACAGGTATCTACGAAGCACTTGAATTGAGAGACGGAGATAAATCAAAATATTTAGGAAAAGGTGTTTTAAAGGCAGTAGAAAACGTAAACACAATTATTGCACCGGAATTAATCGGAGAAGATGCATCTAACCAATACGAAATTGATAAATTGATGCTTGAATTAGACGGAACATCAAACAAATCTAAATTGGGTGCAAATGCAATATTGGGCGTATCCTTAGCAGTTGCAAAAGCAGCATCTCTTGCTTATGAAATGCCTCTTTACAAATACTTAGGCGGTATCAACGCTGTAACATTGCCGGTTCCTATGATGAACATCATCAACGGCGGTGCACATGCTGATAACAACGTTGATTTCCAAGAATTTATGATTACACCGGTAGGTGCTGAAAGCTTCCAAGAAGCAATCAGAATGGGAGCAGAAGTATTCCACAACTTAAAAGCGGTTTTGAAAGAAAAAGGTTATGTAACATCTGTTGGTGATGAAGGCGGATTTGCTCCAAACCTTTCTTCTAACGAAGAAGCATTGGAAGTTATCGTAACGGCTATTGAAAAAGCAGGTTACACAACAGAACAAGTTAAAATCTGTTTAGACGTTGCATCTTCTGAATTCTATGAAGACGGAAAATACAACCTTGAAGGCGAAGGCAAAGTTCTTTCTCGTGAAGAAATGGTTGACTTCCTTGCTAATTGGGTTGAAAAATATCCTATTATCTCAATCGAAGACGGTATGGCAGAAGAAGATTGGGAAGGTTGGAAAATGTTGACTGAAAAAATTGGTCACAAATGTCAATTAGTTGGAGACGACTTGTTTGTAACAAACACTAAGAGATTGGCAGAAGGTATCCAAAGAGGAATTGCAAACTCTATTTTGATTAAAGTTAACCAAATCGGTACTTTAACAGAAACATTGGCGGCAATTTCAATGGCACATGCAGCAGGCTACACAGCAATTTCTTCACACAGATCAGGTGAAACTGAAGATACATTCATTACTGACCTTGCTGTTGCCGTAAACTGCGGACAAATTAAAACAGGTTCTGCATCTCGTTCTGACAGAATGGCAAAATACAACCAATTAATCAGAATTGAACAAGAACTTGGTTCATCAGCAAAATATATCGGATTAAAAGCTTTCAACGGACAAAGACAAGCAAAAGAAATGGCTTGCACTTGTGGTTGCGGCTGCTGCTAAGTAAAATTTCGATAATAAAATATACAAAAAGTGACCTTTTCGAAGGTCACTTTTTAATTGGGGAGAAAAAATGTACAACTATAAGCAAAAATTTTAATTAGATTTCATCTTCAACCATTTTAGCAGCCAAGGTCATCGCAGCAGCTTCGCCGATACCCGGAACTTCATCTACGATAGAATTAAAATATTCTTCAAATTTTGATTCGAAAGATTCCATAGACTTAGCAATTTCAACTTTTTGATCCGCAGAAACGTATTTCGCAGGATTAATTTGTTTAGTAGTTGCTATTGTAGTGTAAATAGAAGAGTTAGCCATAAAGCTTAAAACATCATTAGCAGACACTTGAGGTCTTTCCTGAGGTCTAACTTCCGGTTGTTTAACAGCATGTTCTTCAGCTTTTGCCGCTTCAGGACGTTGAGGTTTTGCACCTTTATTTACATTAACCACAAAATTTGGATTAAAACCGTTATTTTGAACTCCTGCCATACCGACTCTCCTTCTCTCTACATCATGTTTTTCGTCATTTTTTATAAAAACTTTAATTTAATTATTTATGAAATTTACAAATCTTAACATTCAAAAGATAATGTGCTGTATCTGTTGGTTCCCATCATGGGGTTGAAGTTTTTTGAGACATGGGTTATAATATAATTGTTATCAGAAAACAAAGGAGAAAAATATGAAAAAATTATTCACCCGAGTAGGGGGGGGGGACGTTAGGTTCCAAAGTTAGTGAGGACGCGGATTTAGGTTCTCAGAATTTTTGGGCGTTAGGTTCCAAAGGTAGTGAGGACGCGGATTTTGCTCTTGAAAATTTTAATGGGGCATCAAAAACCCGTCATTCTGAAACGCCGAAGGCGGGTTCAGAATCTGTTACCCTTGCGTCAAATAAACAGACCCTGATGTCTAACGACGACAGGCTTACACAATTTTTGAAGATGCTGAACCGAGTGACAAAGGGAACATCTGAGCCCAATTTGTCAGGGATGCTGAAACAAGTTCAGCATGA
>JAFUZZ010000122.1 GCA_017476325.1 bacterium
ATCCAATGTGTAATTGGAACTCCATCCGTCACCCTGAACTTGGGACAAAGCGAACCGTTGAGGTTGACCGAAACGAGTGAGCCTGTCGTCGGTAGACATCAGGGTCTGTTTATTTGACGCCCGGGTAACAGATTCTGAACCCGCCTTCGGCGTTTCAGAATGACGGGTATTAAGTGCGTTCGGGATTGTCTTGGATTTCCTCCATGCTCGCAGAGAATCGCTTTTTGTGGCTTCGCCACAAGTCCGCTCTTTCTGCTCGCTATCCGGATTTGCTCGGACTTCGTCCTCGACGCCATCCGTACGGAAATCCGCTACTTCGTCACTTTGTTCCTCGTAATGACGAGTGCTGTTTGTCATTACGAGCCGACTTGTCGGCGTGGCAATCTCGTCCAAACTTGTAAGAGATTGCTTCGTCGCATTACATGCTCCTCGCAATGACGGGCTACTTAAACTTTCAAAACCTAAAACCTCGTCTTTACTAGCTTTAGAACCTAACGTCCCCCCCCCCTGCTCGGGTCAATAAATTTTTCATGTTTTTTAACCTATTTCAACTATTACTTTAATATTATAAACTATTTTTCAAAAACTTCAAGCCCTATTCTTAAAAAACTTGAAAAAGTATTATTATGTAGTAACATGTAGTAAAGGGAATATTTTTAAGGAGATTAAAAAATGGTACGCACACTATCAGGTAATCTTGTTGTAGAAAATGAAAAATTTTGCATTATTGTTTCAAGATTTAATGAATTTATAACATCAAAACTCTTATCAGGTGCTATTGATGAACTAATCCGCCATGGAGCAAAAGAAGAAAATATTACGGTAGCATGGGTTCCTGGTGCATTTGAAATTCCAATGCTTGCAAAAAAAGCAGCAAAATCAAAAAACTATGATGCAATTATAGCTTTGGGCGCAGTGATAAAAGGTTCAACACCTCATTTTGATTTTGTAAGTGCCGAAGTTTCTAAAGGTATCGGCGCGGTTACTCTTGAAACAGAAATTCCTGTAATATTCGGTGTTTTAACCACAGACAGCATTGAACAAGCTATTGAACGCGCAGGAACAAAAGCCGGTAACAAAGGTGCGGATGCCGCAAAATCAGCAATAGAAACAGTTAATGTTCTAAAAATGGTTTAGGAGTCTATATGTCAGAAGTTATTACAGAATATCGAAACGAAAATACTAAAAATATTGATATTATTTCAACGCTCGAAATGGTAAAAAAAATGAACGATGAGGATAAAATCGTCGCTCTTGCCGTTGAAGAGGAACTTGAAAATATTGCAAAAGCTGTTGATTTAATAGCAAAACAATTTTTAAAAGGCGGAAAACTATTTTATTTTGGAGCAGGAACCTCAGGAAGATTGGGGGTTTTAGACGCATCGGAGTGTCCGCCGACATTTTCCGTTGATTCGGATATGGTTCAAGGGATTATCGCAGGAGGAGAAACAGCTTTTAAAACTGCTGTTGAGGGTGCTGAAGATGATTACAAAGCAGGATATCAGGATGCAAAAGTGTTAACGTCCGAAGATGTTGCCGTCGTAGTATCAGCCAGCGGAAATCCAAAATATTTGTCAGGAGTTTTGGACAAAGCCGATGAAACAGGGGCGAAAACTATTGCCGTTACATGTAATTCAAAAGGTAAAATCGCAGAAGATTCAGGCTTAACAATTTGTGTGGAAGTCGGACCGGAAGTTATTGCCGGTTCAAGTCGTTTAAAAGCGGGAACCGCTCAAAAAATGGTCTTGAACATGCTCTCTACGGGCTCAATGATAAAAATAGGCAAAACCTACGAAAATTTCATGATTGACCTTAAAGCAACAAACGAAAAATTAAAAGACCGTGCGATAAGAATTGTCGCTCAAATTGCGGATGTTCAATTTACTGAAGCTCTTGAAATGCTAATGCGTACTAATTGGGAAATAAAAACATCTATTGCGGCTATAATACTCGGTGTAGATGCGGAAAAAGCAAGAGAAGTTCTTAAAAAGAACAACGGAGTTTTAAGAAAAGTTATCTGATGTTTGGGGAGTAATTTATGAAATTAACAGTACTTGGAGCAGGATGTTGGGGATTAACACTGGCATGGTTATTAACCGAAAACTTTGATGATGTTACCGTTTGGGGACGCGACAGAGATATTACCGAAGAATTGTCAAAAAATAAACATTGTTCTAAACCGTTGGAAGTCCAACTTGCCGATAAAGTCGAAATTACATCTGATTTGAAATCGGCAATAGATAATGCGGATATAATATTACTTGTTGTTGCAACTTCAGGAATAAGACCTGTTTGTGAACAATTAAAACAAGCAGGAATTAAAGATAGTCAAATATTGGTAAATGCATCAAAAGGAATTGAACTTTCATCATTGATGAGAATGTCAGAAGTAATTAAAGATGTCTTACCAAACCAAACAGTAGCGGTTCTTTCCGGTCCGACATTAGCAAAAGAAGTTTTGCAAGGAAAACCTACCGCAGCATGTGTTGCCTGCGAAGATTTGAAAGTGGCGGAATTTGTACAGAAAAAATGTACCGTAACTTCAAAATTCAGACTATATACAAACCCTGACGTTATTGGAGTAGAACTTGGCGGAAGTCTTAAAAACGTAATCGCAATCGCATCGGGATTTGCTCATGAAATGGGACTTGGTGATAATTGTACAGGGTCTCTTCTTACTCGCGGCATGGCGGAAATTGTAAGAGTAAGCCTAAAGCTGGGAGCCAAGCCATCTACTCTTTACGGACTTTCCGGAATCGGGGATTTGATTGCAACATGTTCAAGTCCGATGTCAAGAAACTATACAGTGGGGGCTATGCTTGGTAAAGGCAAAAAAATAGATGATATTTTAGCGGAACTGGGCTCCGTTGCCGAAGGAGTAAAAACTTCTAAAGCTATTTGCGACCTTGCTAAAAAACTGGATATTGAGGTGCCTGTTTCATCCGCTATATACGAGGCCGTTTATACCGATATTACGCCGACACAAATTTTAGACAAATTAATGAACAGAAAATTGAAAGCAGAAGAAAGTTATATTTAATTATGAGATATGCAGTACGTTTAGTAAAAAATATTTTAGCGGAACTTGATGTTCCGGAAGAAATTGAACTTGAAAACGGTCAAATGGTTCTTGCCTATACAGACAGAGGTGAAGAGGCTTTTAAAGTGATTGCCATTAGTTCAACGTTAGATGAGATTTGGAAGAAGAAAAGACCTATCAGATTAAAATTTATAAGAAAAATGTCAAAAAAAGATTTGGATACTTTAAAAAATATTCATAATCAAGAAATTGAGGCAAAATTAAAATGCGCGGAATTGATAAAATATCATAAATTAAACATGAGATTGACTCAGTGCCGCATAACTTTTGACAGAAGAAAAATTATGTTTATATACACCGCTCCCGAAAGAGTTGATTTTAGAGAATTATTAAAAAGTCTTACTCAGGCCTTTCGAGGAATGCGGATTGAACTTAAACATGTCGGGGTTCGGGATGAAACCGCTCTTCTCAGCGGTTGCGGAATTTGCGGAAAAGAACTTTGCTGCAGTTCTTTTTTGAGAAAATTTGAACAGATAAATGTTAAAGTGGCAAAAGACCAGGGCTGTGCTGTTTCCGCAGGTAAACTTGCGGGCATGTGCGGGCGTTTACTTTGCTGTTTAAATTATGAATATTCTAACTATCTTGATGCGGCAATAGATATGCCCCCTATAGGATCGTCCGTAATGACTGCCGACGGTTTGGGAAAAATATATGCGATAAGATTTTTAACCTCAAAAGTTTGTGTAAAATTGGAGGACGGAAAAGTCAAAGATTTTGATAAGGAAAATGTTGAAATCGTTGATGCGGATGTAAATGTTGATATTACAAACGAAAGCAAATCTTATCTTGATGAAGTCGATTATGACTATAAACAAATGGAAGAATAATTTAATGAAAAGATTTTTGATAATATCGCTGGTTATGACCGGATTAATTACAATGGCTGAAGAAGTCACAGTCACTAATGATTATTTCTATGATGATTATGATAATCAAACAAACGCCTCTACAACTTATGAAAGATATAAAGCCGATCCGTCACAGGCGGTGTACGACGGAGCATTATCACAGTATATCTACGACAACTACGGTTCATCAGAAAGCATGGATTTTCTTAACCGCGGTGATGCCGGAAGTTATAACGGAGGAAGTGATTTTGACAGAAACTATTAGATAGTGTTCACAATTTTTGTCATTGCGTACGTAGTGAAGCAATCCCGAACAAAGTTCGTAAGGGGTTACTTTGTCACGTTGTTCCTCGTAATGACGGGATTTTTTTATTTAGTGTGAATACTATTTATTTAAAAGTATGGTGAAAATACTTTATAATAGATAAATAATGCGGCTAATATCAAAAATATGCCGCTTATTTTTAGCAGAAGATTTGTAACATGTGCAAAATTTCTTAAACCTTTTACCATTGATGTAAATACAGCCGCCGCAACTAAAATTACACCCTGTCCCAAGGAGAATAAAAACAGCATCATTACCGCATAAACTATATTATCAGATATCGCGGCAACGGACATAATTCCCGCTAAAATAGGTGTTGAACATGGTGTTCCCGCAAATGCAAAAATTATTCCAAGCAACATCGGATATAAAAATATTCCCTTTTTATTTGATGTCGGCATTTGTTTAACCAACACCGGAAGATTTATTTCTAAAACGCCAATAATATTAAGTCCCATTACAAGCAATAACGAAGCAATTATAAGCAGAAAATATGTCGGAGCAAATGAAATAAAAACGCGTCCTGTTATAGCGCATATAACGCCCACAAGCGAAAACACAACAGACATTCCAATAACAAAAAATATCATTTGAATAAAAGTTCTTAGAGGTTTATTGTCAGAATATCCGCCAATGTACCCGACAATTATAGGCAGCATTGCTAAAGAACATGGAGATACTGATGCTATTACACCTCCCAAAAAGGAAATTAACAGCACCAATAAACTCACGTTGTTACCGGATGTTTGTAATATTTCAAGAAAATTATTCATTACACAAATCTTTCATTAATTTTTCTAAATTTGCTTCCTCAATATAACCCTCAATTTTATGTGTTTTTTTACCGTTTTTATCAAGAATTACAACCGTCGGAACTAATGAAATATTGTATTTTTTTATTTGTTCGTTAGTAAATTCGTCATTATTTTGAACCTGAATTTCCGTCAGAATAATGTCGTCAGCATACTTTGGATAAACCTTGTGCATAGTTTCATTTAACTTTTTACAATCCAAACACATTTGTGATGTAAATTTAATAATTTGCGGTTTAGAACCCGCTTCGGCTTTTTGAGAAACGGTATTTTTGCCGGAATTCAATACCATAAACGCAAAAACAGGAATTACAAATATTAAAAAAATAGTAATAAAATTTTTAAACTTCATAAATTTTCTCCTCTTCAATAATTATTTTACATTATATATATATAATACACAAAAAGTTTTTAAATCGCCCACTTTACTAATTTTATAGTAAAATAATGTTATGAAAACATTAATTATAATTGACGGTCATGCTCTGGCATTTAGAGAATACTTTGCACTGGAAAGAACAGGAATGTCAACAACTGACAATCGTCCGACATGGGCAGTTTTCGGTTTTTTTAAAGCAATATTTGATATTTTGAGAATAATAAAACCCGACGCTATTGCCGTAACATTTGACGTAAGCAAAAAAACTTTCCGTACGGAAAAATACGACGGTTACAAGGCAAACCGCGAGGCAATGCCTGACAATATGAAAATCCAAATGGATGCCATAAAAGAAGGTCTAAAAGCGTTTAATATTCCGATTTACACAAAAGAGGGATTTGAGGCTGACGATGTCATAGGTACAATTTCAAAACAAATGTGTAAACTCGGTCACAGAACATACATTTTAACAGGGGATCAGGATAGTTTTCAACTGATAGACAAAGAGGGCTATACGGAGGTTCTTATCCCTTACAAAGGGGATTTAATCTTCTATAATTGGAAAAAAGTACATGAAAAACTCGGAGTTTATCCTAATCAGGTTATTGATTACAAGGCTCTTCGCGGAGATACTTCCGATAATATTCCCGGAGTAAAAGGTATCGGAGAAAAAACGGCTCAAAAACTTTTAAAAGAATTTCGAACTCTGGAAAAAGTTTACAACAACATTGATAAAATTTCATCAAATTCCGTACGCTCAAAATTAATTGCCGGCAAAGAAAGCGCAGAACTTAGCAAATATTTGGCAACTATTGTAACCGATCTTGATATAAATTTTGATATCGAAAACGCTTATTTGGAAATTCCGAATGTCGTTAATATTACAAAATTCTTTACGGAAATGCAATTTTTCGGATTTTTGAAAAACTTTGATAATATAATGATGACCTTCAAAAATGCCTACAAAACAGCTGAAGAAACGACGATAAAACAAAGACAGCTCGGTCTGTTCTCCGCTATGGCTGAAAGGATGATTAATAACGAGCATACCGATTTTGAATTTGAAACCGTTGAAAATAATAACATTAACAATTTAATCGGGATTTTAAACAATCAAAAACTAATTTCTGTCTATATTGGTTCTATGGAAAATGATACCAATATAATTTCGGGTATTTCTTTTGGTATTAAAGACGAAAATTCAAAAATAAAGACTTTCTATCTTGAAGCAAACCAAAATTTAAAATCTAATTTAAAACTTTTAAAACCTGTTTTTGAAAATCCAAATATCGAGAAAACCATACACGACGCAAAACATGGCTATATTTTATTAAAAAAATACGGAATTAATCTTAAAGGTATAGTTTTTGACCCTATGCTTGCCAGTTATGTTAAAGACCCATCAAGACGCCATGAACTTAAAAATCAGGCATTGGAACATTTGAATTATTTGGTTAACGAAAATAACGACAATAATTTTAACGAATATTCTTATTCTGTCTATAAACTAACAGATTTTTGGAAAGAAGAATTAGACGAAAAAGAATTAAAACTTGTCCGTGATGTAGAAGTTCCGCTGTCAACAATTTTAGCAGAGATGGAAATTTACGGTGTATCTGTTGACATTGAATACTTAAAACAACTCTCAAAAGAGTATGACGAACATCTAACATCATTGGAAAAAACAATATTTAAGCAAGCAGGCTGCGAATTCAACGTTAAATCCGCAAAACAAGTAAGTGACGTTATTTACAAAAAGTTGAAAATAAAGCCCATAAGACAGGGGAAAACTAAGTTTTCAACAACTGCGGATGTTTTGGAAGAACTTTCGGCAAAATATAAAATTTGTGATTACTTGTTAGACTACAGACAATTTTTAAAGTTGAAAACCACTTATGCGGACGCATTGCAAACGTTAATCTCCAAAGAAGATGGTAAAATTCACACAAATTTTAATCAAACAATTACTACAACCGGTCGGTTATCATCTTCAAATCCAAACTTGCAAAATATTCCTACTCGCTCTCAAGTCGGAATGAAAATAAGACAAGCTTTTGTTCCTAAAGACAGAAAAAATCAGGTTTTGGTATCGGCAGACTACTCTCAAATCGAACTTAGACTTCTGGCGCATTGCTCTAACGATGAATGTTTGATTGAAGCCTTTAATGCGGGAAAAGATATTCACGCTGAAACCGCGGCAAAAGTATTTGACGTTGATATAAAAGACGTTACGAAAGAAATGCGTCAAAAAGCAAAAGTCGTTAACTTTGGGATTGTTTACGGACAAAGTTACTACGGACTCTCTCAAGCACTTGGAATACAGCCTAAAGATGCAAAAATATTTATTACAAAATATTTTGAAACCTACCCGATGGTTAAAGATTACATGCAAAGAACCATTGATTTTGTAAACCAAAACGGCTACGTTGAAACAATTTTTGGACGAAAAAGATACCTCTCTACAGAACTTGCAAGCACAAACAAGTTTATAAAAGAAGCTGCCGAACGTGCGGCAATAAACCAACCGCTGCAAGGATCCGCCGCCGATTTAATAAAAATGGCAATGATTACACTATATGGACGATTGACAGAATTGAAATTGAAATCTAAAATTATATTACAAGTTCACGATGAGTTGATTATAGAAACACCTCTTGATGAACTTGACATTGTCAAAACAATCGTTAAAGAAGCAATGGAGTTAAATCAACCGCTTAAAGTTCCTCTTCTTGTCGATATTGCTTTTGGCAAAAACTGGATAGAATTATAATTTGAGGGTTTTAAAAATGAAAAATTTCATCATCGTTCTGGCTTTGCTTTTAATCGGACACGGTGTATATGCTCAGGGAACCACTGTTTCTCCTGTTCAGCCTCAAAATATTGATTTTAGCATTTGCAACAAATATTTCAAAGTTGACAATCAAACATTGTTTTATTTAACAATGTCAGGTTTAAACGAAAATAAATTTACCATTGACGAAATTAAAAGCCGCAGCGGATATATTTTGTTTACTGCCGCTCAAAAGCAATATCTCGCAAGTATAATCAAAATAGATGCAAAAAACTCTCTTTTGAAAATTACTCCTTGCGATAACAAATACTATTTCCCGTCAGGTGTTGTGACAAATTTATTTAAGTATATTGAACTTAATGCAAATTTACCTGTCGAAAAGGTTCAAGTTTTATAAAGTTTGCCACTCAATATCTATAAGACAAAGTTGTTCTTCGGTTTCTTTATTCATCAAAAGGTGATTAGTTTTATCGCCGTTTAGCACCAATTTAGACACAACCGTGTTACCGTAAGCAATGTCTTTTTTATAAACCATGTCAATAGTTTTTGGCTTGTGTGTTTTTCTAAACTCCAAAGGTAAAGCCTCAAACGCCCAAACAGGATAGTTTGCGTTGTTTACATGTTGATTAATATCCATATCGTCATATCTTACCTTAAATTCGGTTTCTATGTCATAATTTTCCTGCGGATTAACTTTTGGAAACGGCAAATCGTCGTCGCGTTTTTCAATTTGCGGAATTTTATCGAGTTCTGATAATTTAACAAAACTTTTATCTTTCAAATTAATCATCGCCCACTGACTGCTAACTCTTCCAAGTAACCTTTTTTCATCGCATGACCAAATTTCAAAATCTCTTGTTGCAAATAATCTTGAAATTCCGCGAGATTCTGTTTTTATAACAATATCTTCGCAACCTTTAGGATAATCGCTGAATTCAAAATGGTACTTAATCAAAAACCAGGCATAATTTCTGGGTTCCAAAAATTCCATTCCGATACCAAATTTATCGGCACTTTTTGTCGCTGCATCCTGTAAGTGATTTAGCAAAGCAGACGGTTTCAAAATTTTTTGACAGTCAACCTCATACCATTTTAAATCATATTTTTTTGTCAAAGTATAAATATTATCTTGTGTAATCATAGGCTTAAATAATACTCCTTAATTAATTTACAATCTGTTTCTATGTTTGGGCTTTCACAAACCAAAGCACCCTTAACATCAAACTTTTTCAATGCTTTCATTAAATCTTTATAGTTCATATCCGAGTCTGTAAGGTTCAGATGTTTTTTTTCACCTTTAGCACCGTAATCAATACCCGCAAGATGACCATGAAAATTATCAAGCGCGCGACGCCCAAGACTTTTTTCCATTTTTTCAAGAATTAAGCAAAACTCATCGTAAGTATTAAATTCTCCGCAGCTTCTTGCATGTAAATGAGAAAAATCGACACAAGGTAACACCTGTTTAAACTCTTTTGATAGGTTTATAATTTCATCAATATCGCCCCACTGAGTACCTTTACCCGTAGTCTCGGGACGAACCCAAATATCAATATTTTCATCTTCTAATACGGAAATAATTTCTGCGGTACGTTTAACAACTTTTTCAAAGACCTCGTCTTTACTTTCTCCCATATAAAATGCCGCGTGATATGTTATGCTGTAAGCCCCGACAGCGGATGACATTTGTGCTGTCTCTATAATTCTTTTGATGCTTGCCTCAATTTTATCGGGTTCTTGAGAATTCAGATTAATATAAAAAGGACCATGTGCCGTAATTACGAATTTATCGGAATTCGCTTTTACAATATCAAACGAGGATTTAGCCATTCTTACCCCGCGAACAAACTCTAATTCAAGTCCGTCAAGATTCATATCTTCAAGTGTTTTAAACGCGCCTTCATAATTTGCGGGGTCAGAACTTAAGGGCATTCCTGCCGTTAGAAAATTTAACTTATCCAAGGAACGTATCTCCTTTCATTATTTCACCAAGCTGCGGATTAATTATTGCCATAAATTCTTTGACAGAAGAGATTAAAAATCCTCCAAATTGCATTGATGTAGGCGCAATAAGACCTTTTCCCGTTTTAATATAGAAACGGTTCTCATCTTTTTTTACAATGGTACCGACACCAACGCCATCGACGTTTTCATTATATACTTCCGCCGAAAAGATATTCAACACAACTCCCCGAAAATGAGTCTTTGCAATCAGAAATGGATTTAGAGCTCTTATAAATCGCTCAACTTCGACAGCGGGTTTTGAAAAATCAATTACGCAGGAATTTACTCTTTCCGCATACTTGAATTTACCTTTCGGTTGTTTTTTACGTTTCAATTTACCTTGAGAATATATTTCCAAAATTTCAAGCAGCATATCAAGCCCAAGAGCATTTAGTTTATTAAAAATAGTTCCCATAGTTTCAACGGGAGATATTGGAATTTTCTTTTGTAAAACAATATCCCCTGTATCAAACTCCTCATCCATCAAATGAAGAGTAACGCCGGTATATTTTTCTCCGTTAAGAATAACTGCCGAATAAGGATTTGGACCTCTATAATCAGGAAGCAGGGCAGGATGTGTATTAATAAACCCGCCTTTAACACTGTCAAGCATTACTTTGGGAATTTTATAATTAAAGGAACATACGACCGCAATATCAGCATTTAATGATTTAATCTTATTTATAAAAACTTCATCATCAAGGTTGTCGTAGTCAATATAATTTAGACCTTTATTTGTAACATAGTTTTTAAAAGTCATATAAGTATTGTGAGTTTTTTTAGCACCGATAACGCCAACTATATTTACTCCGGCATTTAACATTCCGTCTAAGCACACAAATGCCATATCAGGAATACCGATAAATAAAACTCTTAAATCTTTGTACATATTATCCCTTTTTTATAATTATATAATAAAAACACGAAAAAATAGGGTGACAAAAATTTTACATTGTCACCCTATTAAATTTATAAAATAAAATTAGTTATTAAGATAATCCATGTTTCCGTTTTGTAAGACATAATATGCGCAACCATAACCTGTTATCGGACATTGGGCGGCATTATCGCCATAGCCTTCAGAAAACATTTTATGACTGTCTGCTTTATACATAAGCACCTCAAATAAATCTCTACCCCAGGTATTTGGACCTTTTGGACCGTTTACATCGACATAGAAATCAAGATTTTCACCCGTTCCATGCCAAAAAATTCCTAATCCGTTATTTAGCATAACCTTATAGGCATGAAAACTTGGAGCGGCAAAAGTACCATTTGTGCCTCCATTTAATGTTTTATAGGCATCATTAAATATACAATTACCGGAGGTATCATCAAGACCGCAATCTTTTAGAAGATTTAATTGAGGTTTTATATACTCTGCTACTTTCAGAGCATATTCATTAGAATGCTCAATGCCATCCGTTAAGCAATTTTGACCGTTTTCTGCTTCTGCCATTCTGATAGCATTACTAATTGTTGAATAAGCAAGTTTAACTTTTGAAACGGTTTCACGTTCGTCAGACTTTTGCATTAACGTCGGTATGGTAAGTGCTGCAACCACACCGATTATACCGAGGGTGATTAGGACTTCGGCAAGGGTAAAGCCCCTGAGGGGGAGCAAAAGAGACCACCTATTTCGCAAATTTTTGACGTAAGATATAAACACTAAAGCATGATGTTTCCAATCAAAAATTTGCCGGCGGTGCAGGAGCGCACCAATACAAAGGGTATCTTTCGCGTTTAATGCGGACTTTAAATGACGGTCATTAAC
>JAFUZZ010000123.1 GCA_017476325.1 bacterium
ACATGTTTCTAAAAACTTCAACCCCATGATGGGGACCAACAGAAACAGCCTTTTTCGAATTTTTCGACTCACGTTTTTCCCAACTTACTCGATTTATTCACTCGAAAAATTCGGGCTGTGTGTGCTATAATATTAGACTTCTTTAGTCTATCATATGTTTGAACTTGCACACCCCTGATTTCAAAACCCCTAAATCTTATATTTAGAGGTTGTAATATAACTTTTTGATTAACTTTCTTTTAAAAAAGTTTTAAATTTTCAACCCTTAAATATTGTTTATGTTATTATATAAATATGGAAATCAAGGTTAAAAATTTTAGTATCGGAAATAAAAATTTGTCAATAATGGCCGGACCATGCGCAATGGAAAGTTATGATATTTGCGCTAAAACAGCAGATGTCCTCAAAAAAATTACTTCCGAACTTGATATAAACTATATTTTTAAATGTTCTTTTGACAAAGCAAACCGCTCATCAATCACATCTTATCGAGGATTGGGATTGGAAAAAGGGCTTGAAATATTATCAAAAATAAAATCAGAATTTGATTTACCGATAGTCACGGATATTCACTTGCCCGAACAAGCCTCCATTGCAGCGGAAATAGCAGATATTCTTCAAATTCCGGCTTTTCTTTGCCGTCAGACGGATTTGCTTGTTGCTGCAGCAAAAACAGGTAAAGTTATTAACATAAAAAAAGGACAGTTTCTCGCTCCGCAACAGATGAAAACACTCGTTAAAAAAGTGGAATCATGCAATAACAAAAATATTTTATTGACCGACAGAGGAGTCTCTTTCGGGTATAATAATCTTGTAACTGATTTTAGAGCAATTCCGATTATGCAGGAAACAGGTTATCCCGTAATTTTTGATGCGACGCACTCCGTACAATTACCTGGAACAAACGAAGGCTCAACAGGCGGAGACAGAAGATTTGTTCCTCTGCTTGCAAAAGCTGCTGTTGCGGCAGGAGTAAACGGTTTATTCTTTGAAATCCACCCCGAGCCGGAAAATGCTCTATGTGACGGCGATAACATGTTACCTCTTTCCCAAGCCAAAGAAGTTTTTGAAACATGTAAAAAAATATGGGAGTGTGTAAGATGATTTTGACTTTTGTTGAAGGTCCTATTGAGGACAATAACTATTTGATTTTCAACGAAGATACTAAAAACGCGATTTTAATTGACTGCACAAATCCAAGCAAAGATATTGATGATACTATTAAAAAAAACGGACTAAATTTACAATATATTTTGTTAACTCATGGACATTTTGACCATGTCTTAGGGGTAAATTACTACAGGCAAAAATATGGAGCAAAATCGTTAATCCATAAAGATGATAAAGTGATTATTGACGGAATTAATGACCACATGAGAATGTTCGGACGATATGCAAATCATGAAATTCCCGTGATAGATGCGTTTTTGGAAGATAAAATTATTTTTGATACCAAAGAAATCAAAGTTTTACACACCCCCGGACACACTCAGGGTTCGGTATGTTTTTTGTACGAAAATAATCTTTTTTCAGGTGATACTTTGTTTTTAGAATCTTACGGCAGAACCGATTTGCCAACAGGATCTTTTAGTACAATTAAACAAAGTCTTGAAAAATTGTTTGAACTTGATGAAAATATAAAAGTATATCCGGGGCATGGAGAAAAAACATCTATCGGATACGAAAAAAAATATAATGCTATAAGAGGATAATTAAATGAAAACAAAACTTGAACAAATTTACAACGACGCACTTAAAGACATTGAAAATGCAAATGTTCTAAACGATATTGACGAAATAAAATTGAACTATTTAAGCAGAAAAGGTGAACTTAATTCAATCAGAAAAAATCTTAAAAACCTGTCCGATGATGAAAAAAGAACTGTCGGAGCGTTAGCAAATGAAGTTACGGAAAAACTTTATGCAGCACTTGATGCAAAATACGACAAACTCTACAGAGCAGAACTTGATAAAAAATTACAAACAGAAAAAATAGATTTGACTCTTGACGGAAAATACTATCCTCAAGGTAAAATCCATCCAATCACTCAAACAATCAACGAAATTACGGAAATATTCCAAAAACTCGGATTTTCGCTTGTGCCGCAAGAACATTCTCCTGAAGTTGAGACGGAATATTATAATTTTGATATGTTAAATGTACCAAAAGACCACCCTGCAAGAGATATGCAGGATACGTTCTATTGTACGTTGGCGGAAAACATTGTGTTAAGGAGTCAAACATCAGGCGCTCAAATTCACGTAATGGAAGAGCAAAAACCGCCAATCAGAGTTATTGCACCCGGAAGAGTTTACAGAAACGAAAGTGTAAACGCCCGCAAAAATAACTTTTTCCATCAAATTGAAGGGTTATATGTTGACAAAGGAATTACAATGGGTGATTTAAAAGGGGTTTTAAACGAATTTACAAGATTATATTTCGGCGAAAACCGTCCAACCCGTTTCAGAAGCAGTTTTTTCCCATTCACGGAACCGTCTGTTGAAATTGACGTTCAATGTATTATGTGCCAAGGTAAGGGATGCAGAACATGTTCAGGTACGGGATGGTTGGAAATTTTGGGTGCGGGAATGGTTGACGTAAACGTACTTAAAGGTGTCGGCGTTGATCCTGATGTTTACAGCGGTTTTGCATTTGGCATGGGCGTTGAAAGGCTTGCTATGCTTAAATATGCTATTGATGATATAAGATTATTTTTCAACAATGACATAAGATTTTTGAAACAATTTTAGAATTTTAACGATGTTAGCAAATAAATTAGAGGGTGGCAAAAGTCAGAACTGAAACCCTAAAACCGACTTTTTTTAACTTTGTCTAGTTTTTAGGGTTCTGTTCAAAAGTAAGTCACCCTCTTATATTTTAGAATTTATAAGGATAATCGTCAGGAATTTTCCAGCCGTTCATACGAATTAGCTGCGTGCAATAATGCCCCCATCCGTCTTCACTGCAACCATAATTATTTCCTCTTAATGTTTCTTCTGTTCCGTCCCAATTCCATTGATATGGCTCAACTCCTTTTTTTACATGAAATTTATATCTTGTATCATCAGTTAGTGTTGGTCTAAATAAAAAAATAAAACTTTCTTTTCCTAATTTTTCACCATTATCAACTTTATTAGGATCATAAATTTCAGATTTTGGATAAAACCTCCAACCTCCTGATAATATGGTAAAAGCAGAACCGTCATTTTGGAATATTGCAAGACGACCGTCACTTTCTTTTACAATTTTATTATACGATATATATGGTTCCATATATTTTTTAAACCAATTATAGTTAATATCAGCATCTTGCGTTAAATCATCCCATTTTTCTTTAGGTCCGTTTTCGACTTCGGAAAGTTCTATTGCCTGATTTATTGAGGAATAGAATTTAGCAAGACGAGTTTCAACAACACGTTTGTTGTTATTTGAAATTAGGGTTGGAATTGCAAGCGCTGCGACTACACCTATAATACCTAAAGTGATTAAGACTTCCGAAAGGGTAAAGGCGCATTTATTCGTCATTGCGAGGAGTGCGTCAGCACGACGTGGCAATCTCTTTTGCTTTTGTTCGGGATTGCTTCGCTTCGCTCGCAATGACGTAAAACTAATGTCATTTTGGCTCTTGTACGCTCCTTGTCTACCTTTGGAACCTAACGCCCCCTTGTCTTCGAGAGCAAAATTCGCTCCCTGACTACTTTTGAGGCTTATGCCCCCATTTTCTCGAGAACCTAAAAGCGCATCCTCACTAGTATTGAGACCTACCGCCCCCCCCCCTGGTTGGGTCAATAAATTTTTCATAAGTAACCTCCGTTTTTTATATTAACATTCTCATTATAAACCATGTTTTAAAAAATTCAAGCCCTATATTATATTTTTTTTAGGGCTTGAATTAAAAGTATTAAATTAAATGTATTTTTCAATATCGGATTTTATATGTTCTTTTGTCAAATGATATCTGTCATACAACTCTGCCGGTGAAACTCTGTCCGTAAATTCTTTTTTTGAACCATAATTCAAAACCTTGACATCGGAATTACCATAATATCTTGAAATCTTTTCGCCAAATCCTCCGTCAATTTCCCCATCTTCAAGAGTTATTATCAGTTTATGATTTTCTTTCAAAGAATTTAACAGCTCCTCATCAACGCCCGTAATATAACGAGGATTAATCAATGTAGCGTCTATATTTAATTCGGATTTTAAATAATTTTTAACTTCTTTTCCAAGCCAATAGAAATTCCCCAAACCGATAATCGCAATTTCAGAACCGCTTTCAACAACCTTGTATTTATTCAAAACAGAATAATCCGTCTTATCTTCAACCCCTGTGGAAACAAATTTGCAAGTCGGAACACGCAATGCAACAGGATGTTCGTTTTGATTGTAAGCATATTCCAACATCGCCAAATACTCTTCTTTATTTGTCGGCGCCAAATAAACCATGTTCGGAATATTTGAAATTAACGGAATATCAAATGTACAAAGGTGTGTCGCATCGGCGCCGCTAATTCCGCCCCAATAAACCAATATTGTAAGCGGAGAATTATTAAGACACAAATCTTGCGATAATTGGTCGTATGTTCTTTGTACAAAAGAACTCATAACGCAAAATACAGGTTTTGCTCCGCATTTTGCTAAGGCGGAAGAATAAGCAACGGCATGCTCTTCCGCAATACCAACGTCAGTGTAATTAGAACCTAACTCCGTACGATAATTTTTATCAAACCCAAATACCCCCGGAGTCGCTGCATTAACAACCATTGTGCGCTTATCTTCTTTAACTTTGTTTTTCAAAAATTCAAGCGTAACAGAATCGTAACTTTCACTTGTACCGGCATTTTGAACCTTAATATTTTTGTTCTCATCCAATGTGTCAGGCATCATATAGTGAAATCTTTCTTTATTTTCTTCCGCAACTTTTAATCCTTTACCTTTTAAGGTATGCAAATGAACAACTGTCGGGTGTTTTGTGTCTTTAACCTTTTTAAACATTTCAATTAATTTTTCAATATTGTTGCCATCCTCAAGGTAATAATAATCAAATCCGAGCGCTTTAAAGAAATTGCACTCCGCTTTTCCGTCAGAGTCTCTTAAAACACGCAGGTTGTCATATAATCCTCCGTGGTTTTCGGCAATGGACATTTCATTGTCATTGACAACAACAACTATATTGCTGTTTAAAACAGCAGCATTGTTTAATCCCTCAAGAGCCTCTCCGCCGGAAAGCGAGCCGTCACCGATGATAGCAACAACATTCCCTGTTTCATTTTTTAAGTCTCTTGCTTTTGCAACCCCGCATGCTAAACTTACCGAGGTTGAAGTGTGACCGACTTTAAACAAATCGTGTTCGCTTTCTTCAGGTGCTGTATATCCTGTATATTTAAGATAATTCTCAGAATTTGTATAACCGTCTTTTCTTCCTGTCAGAATTTTGTGAGCATAACATTGATGCGATACGTCAAACACAAATTTATCAATCGGAGAATTAAACACATAATGAAGCGCGATTGTAGGTTCAACAAACCCCAAATTCGGACCCATGTGACCGCTTATTGTATTAACCTTATTGATGATTAACTCTCTCATTTCTTCCGCAAGAGTGTTCATTTCATCAACCGTTAAATTTTTAACGTCTTTTTGAGTTTCAATTCTATCTAAAATCATACTTTTCTCCTTTAATTAATATTCTCCCGTAAACCAATTATAATATAATAAAATCAAAAAAAACAATATCTTTTTTATGATATACTTAAAATATGGAAAAGTTTACAAAAGAATACCGAATAAGTTTAAGAGATATGTCCGCAGATTTTAAAGCAAAATCCACGACATTGCTGCATGATTTTGAAGAGTGTTTTGCCCAATATTGTTTCAAAAACGAATTATCAGGTTATCATTTGGACAAAATAGGTTTGATGTGGGTTATTGCAAACATTAATCTTGAAATTTTTGGCGAAATGCCGCTTTGGGACGAGTGGATTAAATTTGAGGTTTGGTTTTCGGAAATAAAAAAATCAAGAGCATATTTGGAATTTCGCGCATTTCATAAGGACAAACTCCTTGCACATGGTGACAGTTTATGGTTTATTTTAGACCAAAAAACACGGCGGCCTGTTGCGCTCGACAAAATTCTTGAGCCATGCGGAATTATCAATGAAGTTAATTTCGACTCTCATAAAAAATCTGATATTAATATTGAAGAATACAATTTGCTTAACGAACTTGAACTTGACGTCACTTTTAACGATTTGGATTATAACAACCACGTTAACAATGTCTCTTATGTGGATTGGGCAATAATTTCAATTCCTGATGAAATAAGAAAACACATCAAAATAAAAAAGTATTCACTTAGTTTTTTGCAAGAATGCTTTTTGAGAGAAAAAATTAAAACCCGTTTGTACCAAAACGGAGAGAAACTTCATTTTGAAGTTATAAAGGAAGATGGCTCGATTGCTTGTAAAATTGACATAGAAACGGAAAGAACAGAGTAATTATGGATATACGGGAATTTGCCGGAATAAAATTTCTAATAACGAACCCTAACGATTATGTTCAAAAACTAATGCTTAGTCAGAATGCTTTGTACGAAGAAAAAATTCTTGAACACTTGTGCCGCTATATGCCTGAAAACCTTTCAATAGTTGATGCAGGAGCACATATAGGGACACATTCGCTTTATTGGGCAAAATATGCAAAAGCTAAAAATATTTGGGCGTTTGAACCTCAAAAAGATGTTTTTGAAACGCTTAAAAAAAACATTGAACTTAACGGATATAGCGATGTAATACACCCTTATAATATGGGATTAAGCAAAAAACCGGGTAAAGCCTCAATCGCATTTAGTCTTCCTAATATGTCAGCGCTTACTCAAATAGAGCAAACCAAAGACGGTGATATAGAACTTGAAAGCCTTGATACATTCGATTTTAAAGGGGAAAAAATCGACTTTATAAAAATCGACACGGAGCGTCACGAAATTTTGATTTTAAAAGGAGCAAAAAAACTTATAGAGCGCGACAGACCGCGCGTTTTTGTTGAGATTTCATGTGCAACAAGAGGAACCGTAAGAGACATCATGGAGTCTTATAACTACAAGGAAGTAGCAATGTTTCCCGATGAGACAGTTCCGTTCTTTGAGAATTTGTTTTTTGTCCCAAGATAATTAATCAATCGGGAACTTTTCTTTCAATATCCGTGCTTTTTCAACGCAATATTTGCAATCTAAACCGCAAACGGATGTGCATTCGTTCCCGTGTTCCTTAAACCAATTTATATTCGGAAGATAGTCAATAACATCTTTAACTTTAAGTTTTCTGACCGCATTCGTGTTAACAGATATATAAGATTGGTTTTGGAGTAAAGAGAAGAAGTTCATGTTCATCATAAAATCTTCATCCTCAACGGCTTTTAAATAGTCGTAGTAGAAAGATTGAAAATTTCTGCCCGGGAAATAGTTTCTGCCCGCAATTTTGTAATTTTCAATACCGAGGTTAACATATTCATTAATCGCCCAAGGATAGATTATGTTTGAATAACAAATCCATTGCCAAAAGTCAGATTTTGCAATGGCACCGCATTGCTCCTTAAAACATCTTCCGTGCATATAAACTTCAAACATAGAAAATCGCGGAGAAATAAAATTATAGTGACTATTCCTGTAAGGACATCCCTTTATACAAAGTTCATTAACCATAAGTTCTTTTTGAACGTTAGGAAGTGTTTGAACCAAATTTTTCAAAAGTTTAAAATCGTGGTTAATATCATAATGCAGACAAAATTCACTAATCTGCGGATAAGATTTCAAAAGGTTACGATATTGATGAATATTGGTATAGCCTAAAGTTGTAGAGGTTCTGATATCAATACCGGGATATTTCTCCAATAAATATTGTATAGTGGCGGTATTTCCGACCCTAAAACTGTTACACCCAACATCTCTAAGACGTTTAACAAGAGAGTCCAAATTAGACAAAACGCTTTCTATTGCATTTGGATTACTATTGATAGCACGAGTCCCGTTTAATAAATAAACAAAGTTAAAACCTTTATCTATAGCAAATTTTACAAGGTCAAAAAAATCTTGTGAAGTTTTTAATAAAGGATTATGTCCGCGATTTTGCTCCAACCCTGCTTGTCCGTCGACATTAGGGGGCAAGCAATCGTATAGAGTAACGATTTTAGCTTTTGTCAAAGTATCGTTGAATTTTGCCAAATCGTCAATATCTTGTTTAGTATAGAGCATTGGAGCCGAAAATTTTAGCATTATGTTTTCTCCGTCTCTAAACATATTACAACAAGATATTGAATAAGACAAGTGCGAACTGAACTGAAACCCTAAAACCGACTTTTTTTTACTTTGTCTAGTTTTAGGGTTTTAGTTCAAAATCATGGACATCCTCGTTTTATTATTTCCCAAGTGCGTTTGCTTTTTGGGTTGTCTTTTCAATTACTTTATCAAAGATTTTTTCTGTATCAAATTCGTTCATGACTTCAACGCCAACCGCTGTACATCCACCCTTTGTTGAAATATTTTCAATTAACTGCGACGGAGTTAAATCAGATTGCATCATCAGTTTTGCCGAACCCATTGCAGTTTGTTCCGCAAGCAAAAGTGCATCTTCATAAGCCATGCCGAGTTTTTCCCCCGCAAGTGCAATTTCATGAATTACCTTGTAGAAAAATGCAGGGCCCGAACCCGAAATTGCCGTTACAATGTCAATTTTATCCTCTGTGGTTACAATACATTCTCCTAAATTTTCAAGAATTTCTTTTACAACTTCAACATCAGAAATTGTAGCTTTTGAACCTTTAACTATTGCGGACATGCCAAGCTGCACCATTAACGGAGCATTTGGCATGACTCTTATTACATGGGCGTTCGGACACGCTTTTTCAATTCTTTCGATTGTTACTCCCGCCGCGATTGATACAATTAATTTGTCACTACCTACATCGTCGCAAATCTCTCTCAAAACATCTGTAACCTGATTTGGCTTCGTTGCTATGAAAATTATGTTTGATTCTTTTGCCAATCTTTTATTATCACACAAAACTTCTATTCCAAGCCGAGCCTGTTTTTCTTGAGCAAATTCCAAATTGCTTTCTGATGCCTTAATGTTTTCATGCTGATATAATTTTGCATTTATAATTCCGCTGATTATCGCTGATGCCATTTTGCCGCAGCCTATAAAGCCAAGTGTTCTTTCCATGACAATTTCTCCTTACTATCTTTACCCTTTTTGGGGGCTTGACTAAATAAAATGTTTTACTTATTATTATAATATACCAAACATACATAGGAGAAGTATAATGAAACGTACATTAGAAGGAACAAAGTCAAAAAGACAAAAAGTAAGCGGATTTAGAGCAAGAATGTCTACCCCGGGCGGGCAAGAAGTTCTTAACAGACGCAGAGCAAAAGGTCGCCATAAATTGACTATTGAAGGAAGTAAAAGAGCTTAGTTTTTTGCATTCTGTAATATAAAATAAAAAGGGGCCTTTTATGGCTCTTTTATTTTTGGTGGTTATAATGAAAGCGTTAGTATCCGAAAACAAAAAACTTAAACTAATAGATTTACCAAAACCGATTTTGAAAGAAAAAGGCCCCATACTAAAGGTTTTGGGGTGCGGACTTTGCGGGTCGGATATTGTAAAAATTTTGCATTCCGAACCTGATAAGAAAATTGTTTTGGGGCATGAAATTGTTGCACAAGTTGAGGAAATAAATTCCGATACGGATTTTAAAATCGGCGACAAAATTGTGACGTCACACCATATTCCATGCTTTAAATGTGAATTTTGCAAAAACGAACACTACTCCATGTGCGAACATTTTAAGAAAACAAATTTAGACCCTTGCGGATTTAGTGAGTACGTCTATGTTACGGAAGAACATTTGAAAAATGTCGCATATAAAATTCCCGCAAATTTAACCGATGTTGAAGCATCGTTTTATGAGCCTTTGGGATGTTGTGTTCGTGCCGTAAAAAAAGCATGTCGTGGAAATGTCTTAGTAATAGGACTCGGAACAATCGGTCTTTTAATGGGACAGGCTTTAAACGCTTTTGGGGCTAAGGCTTTTGGCTGTGATATTTTAACTGACAGAATTGAGTGTGCAAACAACTTTGGCATAAAATCTTTCCATTCGGATGATATTCAGGAAAAATCATTTGATGCGATCTTTATGACATCGGGCGCGGATGCAACAATACCTTTAGCACTAAAAGCCGTCAAAAACGGCGGAAAAATCGTTGTATTTGCAAGTACTCCTAAAAATTTCGGTTACGCAAACAATGAAATATACTACAGAGAATTAACCGTTCTTGGCAGTTATTCTCCGTCACCTGCGGATTTGGCTGATTCAATCCGATTATTGACCGATAAAAAAGTCAAAGTTAACGGTCTTTCAACCGTTTATGATTTTGAAAATGTCGTTCAAGCTTTTGAGGATACGATTTCCAACAAGATTTTAAAAGCTTACGTAAAAATGTAAATTTTTATTTCATGTGTTTCAAAACTTTGCGTTCGTACTCTTTCATCTCTTTAATTTTTGCTCTGTATTCCGCGCGGTTCTGTCCGGCTGCTTCCCGTTTCGCTTTTCGTAATTCTTTCTTTTTCTGCCGAAGTTTTTTGTGTTTTGCTTTTGCCTCATTGTGAACTATTGCCGGATCAACAATCCCTGTTTTTACAAGTTTGTATCCGTTCAATGACATTTTTACTGAAGTTTCTTGTAAAGATACAAGTTCCGTATATTCTCCCGCAGAGTCAATACTCCATGTGCCTAAAAACATTGGCGACCTGCCTGTATAGGCATAAGCATTAAATATAATTATATCGGGATGGTCGGCGGTAAATCCTAAAGGAAAAATATCCCAGCGTTTTTCATCAAGAAAAAGCCCCTGTGAATTTCTCCAATAATATTTTACTGTTTCCTGCGCCTCCGTAAGTTCCAGTGCTTCCTGAGTTCTAAAATTGTATATCCAAAGATTTGTCTGCCAAATTCCGTCTTGAATACTGCCGATTTTTTCTTTTACCAGCAATAAATTCCCGTCTGCCGAAAAATCAACAGGTGTAAGACTTCTAAAAACATATTTTTCGGAAAGATCCTTTGACGTTGACAAAATAGGAGTTTGAACGCGTTTGATAATATTTGCCTCTTCAACACGTTGAACTTCGCCCTTGGTTTGGTCAAGTTTTATCATGTATAAATCTCCCGTTACACATTGGTTTGTTCCGTAAAAATTGTGAACAGGATAAATTAAAAAAGTTTTATCCGGTGAAACAATCCCCGGAGAAACAAATTGTCTGTCTAAAAGGAGTTTTCGTCCCAAATTAAGGTATGGAGAACCCGGAGGATTATTATATTTTGCAAGTCCCCATGTATATTGCGGAGTGTACTCCATAGTTTTGTCCCTTGGAGGTTCATAGGGTTCTATTTTTCGTTCGGAGGTTAATATGTCTGCCGATTTTTTTTCGTATTCCGCAATAGTCATATAGCCCGATTCGGGCATTTTGCTATATTCGTATTTCTTTTTCTCTTGCCGGCGTAAGACTTTTTGTTCGTGTTTAAAAATCTGTTTATCGGTATATACCTTGGGTTTTTTATCGACGAAATACATCTCAGGTATTGGTTTTGTCGATAAATATCCCAACAAAACAAGAACTAATAAAAACCCTGTCATACAATTCCTTCTTTTAAGGCTATTACTGCGGCTTTTGTTCTGTCATCAACGTATAGTTTCTGAAGAATACTGTGGACATGCGCTTTTGCCGTTGCTTTTGCAATGACCAGCCGTTCCGCTATTTCTATATTTGAAAGTCCCTCAACAATCAGGGCAAGAACTTCCAGTTCCCGTTCCGTCAAGTCATAATTGTTTGTTTTTACGGTTTCATTTGTTGTAACAATTTCATCTGTTTTATTTTGTTGTAAATTTGACAGTACTATTCTTGCAATTTTAGGATCAATCCACGCAATGCCCTCGCTGACAGCCTTAATTGCATTTACTGTTTGTTCGGGACTTGCACCTTTCATAATATAACCGTCGGCACCGGATTTAAAACTTGCAAAAACATCGTCCTCGCTTTCTCTCGATGTAAACATCAAAATTTTTATATCGGGATTAAACGCTTTAATTTTTCTTGTTGCTTCAATCCCGTCAATGTTTGGAAGTCCAATGTCCATCAAAATTATGTCGGGCAATAATTCCTTTGCTTTATCTATCGCAATTTGACCGTCCTCAGCCTCTGCAATAAGTTTAACTCCTTCTGCTTTTTCAAGCAGCATTTCCATTCCAAACCTTACCAACGTATGATCTTCCGCTAACAAAACTTGTATATCTTTCATCATTCCACCTTTGCATACTTTTTAGAAGTTTTAACATCAGTCAATAAAAATGAGAATTGACTGCCTTTTGCGGCTTTGCTTTCAAGCCAAATTTTACCGTTATGAGCCTCAATTATCTGACGGGAAAGATACAGTCCCAAACCCGTTCCCGTTGAGCGTTTTTGATTTGTTCCCTGTGAGAAACGATTAAATAAATTTGGAATGTCCTCTTTAGGAATTCCGTTTCCGTTATCAGTAACGGAAAAGATTACGTCACCATTTTGTTCATTTATATCCAAAACGACTTTTCCGTCAGGATTTGTATATTTAATTGCGTTTGAACATAAGTTAAGAATAACGCGTCTGATTTCACTTCTGTCGGCATTTATAACCAAATCATCCTCTTGCATATTCATTACAAATTCAATATTTTTATTTTGAGCAAGAGGTTCAAGTTCTTTATATACTTGATTTACAAGAGCGTTGAAAGAAAAATCAGTTTTGCAAAGATTAAGTTTTCCCGCTTCATACCTGTAAACTTCTAAAAGAGCGTTTACGAGCCCGAGTAAATCTTCGTTGCTTTTTTTCATTGTAGATAAAAGCAGAGTTTGTTTTTCGTCAAGTTCTCCAACAGAACCGTCAAGGAAAAATTTTAGAGTTTGGATTGCCGCAAGAAGAGGTGTACGCATGTCATGTGTTAACGTTGCGATAAAATCTTCTCTCAATCTATCGGTTTCCTTTTGTGCGCTGATGTCGCGAATTATTCCGACATATCGGCGCAACTCTTCGTATTTATCTGTTTCTATGTACGCAAAATTAATTTCTACAGGAATACTTTTATCTCTTAACGAATTTAGGATGTAGCAATCTTTAAGCATTATTTCCGGTTCTTCTTTAAGAGCTGTTTTAAACTCTGTTTTATTTTTGTAGTTTGAAATATTTGAAAAATTCATTGTTTCTAATGTTTCTTTTGCAATTCCGATAAGATTTTCCGCCGCAGGGTTAACGCTTTCGATTTTACCTTTTTCGTCAATAATTATTATTCCGTCTGCAGAGTAGTTAATTATTCCTGAGAGTTTTGAATTTGCACTTAACAAATCCGCAGTTTTTTCGGCAACAAGCTCTTCTAAGTTGTGAGAATACTTTTCAAGTTTTTGATTGGCGCAGTCAAGTTCTTTTACCTTTTGTTGAAGTTGAGCAATTAAATCGGTTCTTTCGATGCCGTTTTTAATATTCATAATCAAATCATCGTTGTCCCAAGGTTTTTCTATATATTTATATAGTCCGACTTCGTTAATTGCTTTAATTGCATTTTCCTTGTCGGCATATCCGGTGAGTAAAATCATACTTATTTCGGGATGTATTTTTTTCGCTTGTGACAAAAACTCAAATCCGTTCATTTCGGGCATCATAAAATCAGACAAAATCAGCGCGGGTTTTTCTTCTTTTATGTATTCAAGCGCTTTAACAGGACTTGTAAAAAAGTTTGCATTCGAAAAATCTTCAAGTTTTAAAAGTGTTTTCAATGCAGAAATAACAAGTTCATCATCATCAACTATCACAATATTTTTAGAATTCATTTTTACCCCTAATAAAAAATAAAGTATCCCTAACACAAGGATACTCTATTTTTTATTATAAGACAAGTTTTTAACAATTCTACAATATTTCCAAATATTAATATTCCAAATTCATTTGAGAGAATTGAACAATCTTGTTTTTACCGCGTTTTTTAGCGTTGTAGAGAGCATGTTCCGCATATCTTATGATAGTATTAACATCTTCTTCAACATTTTCAAAACAAGGATATGTAGAAATACCGCCGGAAATTGTAATCGGGTGTCTTTCTTCTTCCCCTGCAGGGATGAATTCCATTTTTTCAATACTTCTTCTAAATCTTTCTGCGAAGATGAAAGCGTTTTCTTCCGAAGTGTTAGGAAGAATAACGATAAATTCTTCATCTCCGTATCTTGTCAAAATATCTTCCATTCTGACTAAAGATTTAAGTTTATCGGCGATTGATTTTAAGAGAATGTCGCCCCAATCGTATCCGTACATGTCGTTAACGACTTTGAAAAAGTCAATATCAAACAAAAGACAAGAAAGACTTGTTTTGTAACGTTTAGCACGAGAAATTTCTGCGGCAAAACGTTCTTGAAGATAAAATCTGTTGTGTAAACCTGTCAAAGAATCGGTAGTAGAAACAACAGAAAGATTTTCTTGCAAGGCTTTTGTTTTCAACATAGCTTTTGCTCTGATAAGCAATTCTTTTTCATCAATCGGAGTTTTGATAAAATCATAACTTGTTGCGCGAACCGTCAATTCAGGCACATTACCGATGAACAAAACAGGACAATTTACTTTTGTTGTCATCAAAAAATCCTTTACGTCCACGCCTTCATCAATAACCATAAGCGCAGGTTTAATCTTTGTATATTCTTTAATTGTATCAACTGCCTCAACTCTAACATTAACTTCGTCAGCGTTTAACAAAGTATTTTTAAGTGTTTCAGCGTTGTTATTCGAATAAATAACTATGTTTTGCATAAAAACTCTCCTTCTTATTCTTGGAGTTTATCAAAAAAAATCAAAAAAATCAAGAGGGTGACTAAAAAGTAGTTTGTCATTGCTAGGAGCATGTAATGCGACGAAGCAATTCCGAACGCATCAAAGACAACGAGATTGCCACGGGCTAAAGTCCTCGCAAAGACGTTAAAAAAGACTTTTTAGTCACCCTCTCCAAAGAAACAGCCTTTTTCTGTTTCTTGATTTTAATTTTCTTTTGAGTAACAATATATGTATTGATTTACAAATGATTGGGGATAGTTATGAAGTTACAAAACACAACAGCAGAAAATTCTTTTAGATACTCTTGGTTATTAAAACGCATGTATCCGTTTTTTAAACCTTTTATGTGGCGTGCGTTTTTAGGTTTTTTGGTAGCGGTTCCGGTCGGGGTTTTGGACGGGGTTGTTGCCTTTGCTCTTAAACCTTATATGGATTACGTTATCGGGCAAAAAGATTGGGTCATAAACTTTTGGCATCTTAATGTTACAATCCCGTCAGATGTAATTGCATTTGCGATTCCGTTTGCGGTAATCTTTTTTGCTCTTTTCCAAGGGGTTTTAAAATACCTGAATGATTACCTGTCAAGCTGGACAAGCCAAAGAATGACCAACGCCATTAAAATCGAATTGTTTAACCGTCTTGTTTATATGGATACATCTTTTTATGATGAAAACTCTTCGGGTACAATTTTGCAAAGATATTTTAATGACTGTACAATAGCATCTTCAGGCTTGGTTGACAACATCAAGGGAATTATCATAAGTGTTTTCGGTTCTCTAAGTTTAATCGGAGTTATGCTATACAGCTCCTGGAAACTTGCTATTGTCGGGGTTGTTGTTCTGTCTATCGCATTTGTTCCGGTTGCGCTTATCAGAAAAAGAGTTAAACAAAACTCCAATGAAAACATGGTTATCGGCGGAAATATTACAACGAACTTTAATGAAACTTATGCCGGAAACCGCGTTATGAGAGCGTATTGCCTTGAAGAAAGACAAAAACAAAAATTTACCGAACAAATTTGGGAAAGTTTTTATATAAACATGTCTCTTGTTAAAAGAACAGGCTGGATGGGACCTTTGATGTATTTAATTGCATCTTGCGGTATCGCTCTGGTTTTAGGTTTCGGAACGCATTTAATCAGATCGGGTGCAATGACTTCAGGTTCTTTCGCTTCTTTTGTTACGTCATTGTTACTTCTTTACAAACCTGTTAAAAATTTGGGTAACACTTTGACCGGTATTCAGGTAATCTTTGTTGCAATGGGCAGAGTTTTTGAATTGTTTGATGTCGAACCTGATTTGAAAGACTCCGTAAACGCTAAACCGCTTCGCGGATTAAATAATTGTATAGAATTTAAGAATGTTTGTTTCGGATATATTCCAAATCAGGAAGTTATTAAAAACTTGAGTTTGAAAGTTAACAAAAACGAAACAATCGCGATTGTCGGAAATTCCGGAGGAGGAAAATCCACTCTTGTAAATTTAATTCCTCGTTTTTATGATGTTAATTCGGGCGAAATTCTTATTGATAATGAAAATATCAAAAATTATACAATGAAGAGTTTGCGAGAAAACATTTCAATGGTATTTCAGGATAATTTCTTGTTTACGGGAACAATACGTGAAAACATAATGATGGGTAATCCTGATGCCAATGAAGAGGCACTTCAAAATGCGATTAAGTATGCGCATTTAGAAGAAATGCTTGCAGAAATGCCTGACGGACTTGACACATTCATAGGGGAAAGAGGAACATCACTTTCGGGCGGACAAAGACAGAGGGTTGCTATTGCGCGGGCGATGATTAAAAACTCGCCGATAGTAATTTTGGACGAAGCTACATCGGCTCTTGACAACAAATCCGAATATATTGTACAAAAGGCGCTTGATAACCTAATTCAAAACAAGACTGTTTTTGTTATTGCGCACAGACTTTCTACAATTAAAAATGCGGACAGAATTGCTGTTATCAATGAGGGCGAACTTGTAGAACTCGGAAGTCACGACGAGTTGATGAACATTGAAAACGGTCAATACAGAATGCTTTACGATATGCAGTTTAAAAGACAAGAAAATATGACTGTTTAGAGTTTATGATTAGCCAAGATATATCCACCGCAATCGGCACTGTCACATTCTGTTCCTGTTCCGAGTCCGCGTATGCCCATCGGAGTCACTTGGAGTGTAAATTGGTCTTTGCCCGTTTGATTTGGTCCTTTTTCACCGTTTGTATCTATTGATTTTCTTTTTTCTATGTCATAGGATTGCTACGTCGTGCTAACGCACTCCTCGCAATGACATGGAAGGGTGTCCTCTACGTGCAATGCGGAATTGGAATAGAGTCCGCTACGTTCGCACTTGTCCTCTATACATGTCATCGCGAGCGACCAACGGGAGCGTCGCGATCCTATGTCATAAGATTGCGACGTCGTGCTGACGCACTCCTCGCAATGACATGAATAGGTGTGTTTTTCGTTCAATGCGGAATTGGAACCTAAAGCCCCCAAATCCTGAGAACCTAAAACCGCGTAATCAATAGTGTTGTAACCTAAAGCC
>JAFUZZ010000124.1 GCA_017476325.1 bacterium
CCTATTTCGCAAATTTTTGACGTAAGATATAAACACTAAAGCATGATGTTTCCAATCAAAAATTTGCCGGCGGTGCAGGAGCGCACCAATACAAAGGGTATCTTTCGCGTTTAATGCGGACTTTAAATGACGGTCATTAACAGATTCTGAACCCGCCTTCGGCGTTTCAGAATGACGGGTTTTTGACGCCCAACCAAAAATTTTAAGATCTAAAACCGCGTCCTCACTAGTGTTGAGACCTAACGCCCCCCCCCCCTGCTCGGGTCAATAATTTCTTCATAAGTAACCTCCGTTTTTTATATTAACATTCTTATTATATACCATATTCCAAAATTTTTCAAGTTCACACTTAATATTACTTAATATTCTAAATAAATATTCTTTTAAATAAAAAAGAACTGCCAAATGACAGTTCTCTTTAAATTTATTATTACTATACAACTACTCTTTCAAAAAGCTTTCATAGTTTCTCGCCAAAAGATGTGATCTAACCTGATTGATTAAATCCAACGCAACACCAACCATGATGATTAATGATGTTGCCCCAATCCCCTGAAACGTAGTAATGTTAGTGACATAACTTGCAAGTGACGGAACAAGCGCAATCATACCAAGTCCCATAGCACCAATAAAAGTTATCTTGCTTAATATTCTGTCCAATGCCTCAGCCGTTGGCTTACCCGGTTTGATACCCGGAATTGATGAGCCGTATTTTTTTAAATTGTTTGCAATTTCTTTTGGCTGCATATTCGGCATAATTGATGCGTAAAAGAAAGTTAACACAACAATTAATAAGAAATAAATTACGTAATATGTAATTCCTGACGGACTAAACCATTGTGCAAGGTGGGTTACAGCCTCTTTAATCTGAGGATTAGAGAAGTTTGCCTGAGTCAAAAGGCTCAATATAGTTGACGGGAATAACAAAATTGCAATAGCAAAGATTATCGGCATAACCCCGCCCGGATTAAGCTTAAACGGAATATACGTATTAACCCCGCCGTAAACTTTATTACCCACTTGTCTTTTTGGATTAACAATAACAACCTTTCTGATTGCCTCTTGCATTATAACAATAAAAATCATCGTTAAGAAAAATATTGTTAAAAGCGCAAGTAATCCTAATTGCAAACTTGAATCCTGCGAAACCATTTGATAAGTTCTTGAAGTATAAATCGGAATACCTGATAAAATCCCGACAAAGATAATCAAAGAACCACCGTTACCGATTCCGCGCTCAGTAATAAGTTCTGATATCCACATAACAAGCATTGAACCTGCTGAAAGTGCGGCAACAGAACCAAAGAAGAACATATACCAGTTTACACCCGGCAACAATGCTCCCGGTAATTTGGACATAAATACCATAAATACCATTGATTGAATGATTGCCAAAACGAGTGTAAATACTCTTGTATATTGAGCAAGTTTACGACGACCTGCCTCACCCTCTTCTTTTTGCAATTTTTCCAATGACGGAATAATTACTGACACAAGCTGTAAAATAATTGATGCTGTAATGTAAGGACCGATTCCCAAAGCGAAAATCGAAACTTTACCCAAAGCACCGCCTGAAAATAAATCCAAAAATCCGATGATATTGTTTTGTGCCGCCATATTCGCAAAAATAGCGTTGTTAATGCCATAAATCGGCATTTGTGCGCCAAATCTGAACGCAGCTATCATCAAAAAAGTGAAGATTATTTTCTGTTTTAAGCCTGACGCTTGCCACATTGAAACTAAATCTGCCGTAGTCGGCATCTTCATTTTTTGCATTATACTAACTCAACCTTTCCGCCTGCTTTTTCGATTTTTTCTTTAGCCGCAGGTGTTACATAGTTTGCTTTGATTGTAACTTTTTTAGTTATATCACCGTTGCCCATTACACGCAATCCGTCACATGATGAATGTGCTTTTTTGATAGCTTTCAAAGCATCAAGTGTAATTTCATCTATTGGCAATCTGTCGATATCTCTAACGTTAAGTTGAGCATAAACCAACTTGTTAATGATTTTAAAGCCTCTTAATTTAGGCAATCTTCTGTAAGATGGCATTTGTCCGCCTTCGAACCCTCTTTTTGCGGATGAACCTGATCTTTGACCTTCACCGTTATGACCGCGGCAAGATGTTTTACCATGTCCTGATGAACGTCCTCTGCCTACTCGTTTTGATTTTGATGTAGAACCTTCTGCGGGTTTAAGATCTTCTAATTTTATTGTCATTTTAAATATCCTTTCGCTATTATTCAACAACTGTTACCAAATGAGGAACTTTTTTAATCATTCCCATAATAATTGGAGTTTCGTAATGTTCAACAACTTGATTACCTTTTTTTAGCCCAAGAGATTGAACGATTTTTCTTTGAGCAGGAGATGCTCCGATAAGACTTCCTGTCAATTTAACTTTAATTTGTTTTGCTGCTGTTTTCGCCATTTTAATTATACCTTTCTGTAATTAGTTCAAAATTTCACTGATTGTTTTACCGCGTTTTTTAGCAATTTCGCTAAACGGAGTAAGTTTTCTTAAAGCATCCAATGTAGCATTAGTAGCGTTAAGAGGTGATTTAGAACCTAAAGATTTACACAAAATATTTTCGTAACCTGCAAGTTCCAAAACCAATCTTACAGCACCGCCTGCGATAATACCCGTACCTTGAGAAGCAGGTCTGAGCATAACTTCGCCGGCACCTGAGCGACCAACAATCGGATGAGGAATTGTTGTTTTGAAAATAGGTACTGTAACCAAATTTTTTCTTCCGTCAGCGATTGCTTTTTGAATAGCGATAATAACTTCAGCCGCTTTTGCACAACCAACACCAACTTGACCTTTTTGGTTTCCTACAACAACAACTGCTCTGAAACTAAGTTTTTTACCACCTTTTACAACTTTTGTAACACGGCTTACTTGAACAACTTTTTCAATCCATTCTGATTGAGGTTTTTCTTCTTTTGGTTCAATAACTCTTTTCTTTCTTGATCTTTGTCTTTTTCCCGCTTTTTCATCAGCTTCGACAATTTCTGTTGTTTCAACAGTTTCTTCAACAACTTCTGTTGTTTCAACTTCTTGTGATTCTAATTTTTCTTCCACTTTTTTACCTTTCCTAATTAAGTAGTAAACATATATTTAAAAATTTACCCAAAACAAAACCCGCAAAACACGTTGCTTATAGTGGGTTATTCGGAATATAAATTTTCTGACATGATTAACATACACAAAACATAAAAAATTTGCAAGCAAAAAAATAATAGGGTGACTAAAGTTCTAAAATATGAAAAAACATGTCACCCTGATAAAATATATTGAGTTTAATTTCTAATCACATTTTGTTTTGCCATTCCATGACAGGTCGTCACAATGAAGACCATGTTTTCATACTCCAAAAGCCAAGCTGTACACATTGTTCTATTGTTAGCATTAAGATTGGATTTTCTAAGTCATAGGATTGCGACGTCGTGCTGACGCACTCCTCGCAATGACATGGTAGAATATGTTGCGCATCCAATGTGGACTTTAAATGACGGGCTTTTGACGTCCCCTTATCTTCGAGAGCAAAATCCGCTCCTTGACTACCTTTGGAACCTAACGCCCCCAAATTCCGAGAACCTAAAAGCGCGTCTTTAGTATGATTAAGACCTAACGCCACCCCTCCCTGCTCGGGTGAATAATTTGTTCATAAGTAACCTCCGTTTTTTATATTAACATTCTTATTTTCATAATTCGTAAAATTATTTACGGCAAAGCACAAATCCGTCTTTTTCCACTGCCAAAATGTTGAAGTTAGAATCCCACCATATTTTTCCGTTTAATTTTATTTTATGATATTTTGCAACATTGGTACTTGCCATTTTAACGTATTCTTTAAATCTATCGGGGGTTTTTAGTGCAAGAGTCTTTACAATATTGTTTAAAATTTCAACACTGCCCGCCAGTGTTCCGTCTTTGGAGGTCGCTCGTTTACCGTCATAGTAAACTTTTGAACCCGCAAATTCCATTTCTTTCATATCGCTTAGGGCAATGGGTAATGAATCCGAAACCAAAATGATTTTGTTTTTGGATTTAGTCCTAAAAAATAACTCCAGTGCATCTTTGTGTACGTGTATTCCGTCGGCAATAATTTCCGCATACAAATTTTTGTCAAGCAACACTGAAAGTGCCGTGGAACTTTTTTTATGAGAAATTCCCTCCATTGCATTGAAAGTATGCGTGGCTCCGTCACATAATTTTAAATTTGCACCAACACAGTGACCCGCTTGAACCTTGACACCTTTTTTCTTTAAATATTTCTCAAGTTTTCCGCCCTCATCTAATTCAGGTGCCAGCGTCACAATTTTTATAAAATCATCCTCAATGAGTTTATAATTTTTTATCGTCGGAGGTAAAAATTTTTTTTCATCGTGAATTCCTTTTTTTAAAGAATTAATAAAAATTCCCTCAAGGTGAATACCTAAAATTTCGGACATTTCTTCCGTTTGTTTTTCTTTCGCCGATTTTATAACAGTTATTTGACGTTTGATATTTTCAACACTATCTGTAACAAGTGTCGGGAAAAATCCGCCAATACCATGTGTCAACAGTTTTTTTGAAAGTTCTAAAATCTCATCAACGTTACAAGTCGAAAAATCGACCCCATAGCACCCATGAAAGTGCTGTTCTATAAGTAAATCCGATGTTTGAGCATTTTTGAAAACAATATTTCTTTGCATTAATTAATACCTAAGAATACTTTTTTAACTTCTTCTCTGTCATCAAAATGAATTGTTTTGTCTTTTAATATTTGATAATCCTCATGCCCTTTTCCCGCGACAATGGCAACATCCTTCTCACTTGAAATTTTTTTAAGCATTTCAATGGCTTTTGCTCTGTCCGGTTCAACAAGAGCTTTTTTCTTATCGTTAAACCCTTTAAGGACATCGTCAATAATAGCAAGAGGCTCTTCACTTCTCGGGTTGTCTGAAGTTACAATCACAACATCGGCGATACGTTCGGCGATTGCCGCCATTTTAGGTCGTTTGGTTGCATCTCTGTCGCCGCCGCAGCCAAAAATACAAATTAACTTACCGTCTTTCGGAGTAATTTCACGCCCCGCATTTAAAACATTTTCCAATCCGTCAGGAGTGTGGGCGTAATCAACAATTACAAGCGGATTTTTAACAACGGTTTCAAATCTTCCTGCAACACCGCGTTCACTCTCTAATGCCTTAATAGAACTTGGGTCAACACCCATTGCAATTCCTGTTGCAACCGCAGCAAGAACATTATAAATACTAAACATTCCACTCATTGCAAGTTTTATTCGTTTTTGCATTTTTCCGTTTACGACAAAATCAAACTCGCTTCCGTCCGATAAAAATTCAATATTTTTAGCCATAATATCCGAGTCATTTTTTACGCCATAAGTAATTACCTTAACACCTTGTGCTATGGTTGTTTTAAGTCTTTCAGCATAAATATCATCATTATTAATTACGGCAAAAGCGCCTTCTTTTAGTCCTTTAAACAAAATAGCTTTTGCCTCAAAGTAATTATCCATTGTTTTATGATAATCCAAATGGTCTTGGGTAAGGTTTGTGAATACGGCACCTTTGTATGTACATCCGCCAACCCGATTTTGTTCCAAAGAGTGAGAACTAACCTCCATAACAACGTTTTTTATATTTTGGGCTTTAATTCTGTTTAAAAGGTTTTGCAACTCAGGTGCTTGCGGTGTCGTGTGTTTAGCCTCTTTATAGTTGTCATCGGAATTTAGTTTATAGCCTAAAGTTCCTATCAGTGCGCATTGCTGATTGTTGTATTCCAGTATTTTTTGTAAAAGGTGCGTAACGGTTGTTTTTCCGTTAGTTCCTGTAACACCAATAAGGTTAAGAGATTTTGACGGATAGTCATAAAATTTGGATGCAATATCTGCGATTTGTCGTTTTGTAGAATTTACAACGATTTGCGGAAGATGTGTGTCCAGAGGCTTTTCAACCATAAAAGCGGCAGCGCCTACTTCAACAGCTTGTTGATAATAGTTGTGACCGTCAGTGTGTTCGCCTGTTATACACACGAAGATATTATCTTTTTTTGTGGTTCGTGAATTGTACGAAATCCCTGAAATATCAACGTTTTTAAAATTTATAAGTTCTGTATATTGCAAATTTTCGATTAGTTCTTCAAGTTTCATAAAATACCCTCTTTTTACAAAATAATTTTAAAACTTTAAAACATTAAATCAAGCCCCTATATGCGACCTATAGAAACGGACTTTTAAATTTTTATTGACGATTAAACAAAAAGCGTATAAAATTAAGACAGCTATGAAAGTAATTATTGTCGGAAACGGAGAAATGTTAATGAACCTCACGGCAGGGTGCGAAGATGCGGGCTGTGAAATTGTTGGCGTATTGCGTTCCGAACGTAGCCGCATGTCTTGTCTGAAACAATTTTTTAAAAATTCCATTAATCCGTCAAAAGATTTTACATATTTGCAAAGTCATAATATCAGAGAACTTAAATCAAAAAGCGTTAATTCTAAACAGTTTAAAAAAGAAATTGTTACTCTCGACGCGGATATCGTTCTTGTTGGTTCCTGGGGTGAAAAATTTAAAAAAGAAATTATTGACCTGCCTAAAATGTGTACAATTAATGTGCATCCTTCGCTTTTGCCTAAATACCGCGGTCCTAATCCATATATTGAAGTTATTAAAAACGGCGAAAAAGAAACAGGTGTCACTTTTCATCTTATGACAGAACAATTCGACGCGGGTCCAATCTTAATGCAAAAAAAAACGGATGTCTTAGAAAATGATACCGGAAAAGAATTGAAAACAAGAGTTACTAACGCCGCTCGCGAAGGAATTAAAGAACTTTTACAACAGCTTGACAGCGATATAATTATTCCGCTTGAACAAAATGAAAGTTTGGCAACGTACTATAAAAAAATCGAAACAAAAGACTTACTGATTGATTTTAAACAAAGTGCGGATAAAGTTTCTGCTAAAATAAGGGCGTTATACCCTTTTGCAAAAGCTTGTTTTTCTCATAATTCTCATTTTTTAGTTCCTAACCCGTATAAACTAAAAATTGTTGAAAACAAAACTAACGCCCCTTGTTCTACTATTTACGAAACTAATCCGAAATTGAGAAAAATATCCGTAGTATGCGGAGATGGTAACGTTTTGGAAATGACGGATGTTAAACTGTTTGGAATTTTAAACATAATAAGTGATATCTATATTAAACTAAGAATTAAAGTCGGTAAAAAGGTCTAAGCAGATGAAAATAAAACTGAGTGATTATATTGCAAAAAGATTAAAGGAAAAATATGGCGTAAAACATTTCTTTATGGTTTCCGGCGGCGGTGCAATGCACCTTAATGACAGTCTGGGACGCTATATCCCCTATACGGCAAACCACCACGAACAGGCATGTTCTATTGCCGCAGAGGGTTATGCAAGAGTTAATCAAAATTTGGCTGTAGTAAACGTTACAACAGGTCCCGGGGGGCTTAACTGTTTGAACGGTCTTTTCGGGCAATGGACAGACAGTGTTCCCGTGCTTTATATTTCGGGACAAGTAAAAACATCAACGACAATGCAATCATGTCCCGCTATATCGTTAAGACAACTTGGCGATCAGGAAGTCGACATAATTTCCGTTGTGAAACCTCTGACAAAATACGCAAAAACCGTTACAAATCCGAATAAAATAAAATACTATTTAGACAAAGCAATATTTGAAGCGACAACAGGCAGAAAAGGTCCGGTTTGGCTTAATATCCCAA
>JAFUZZ010000125.1 GCA_017476325.1 bacterium
GTTAATGACCGTCATTTAAAGTCCGCATTAAACGCGAAAGATACCCTTTGTATTGGTGCGCTCCTGCACCGCCGGCAAATTTTTGATTGGAAACATCATGCTTTAGTGTTTATATCTTACGTCAAAAATTTGCGAAATAGGCGGTCTCTTTTGCTCCCCCTCAGGGGCTTTACGTTAGCCGAAGTCTTAATTACTTTAGGTATCATAGGAGTAGTTGCAGCACTTACCATTCCGACCTTGATGCAAAGTTATCAAAACAAACAGTATGTTTCAGGATTTCAAAAAGCATGGGGATTACTGAACAATGTCTTAAAACTTTCAGAAGCAACTAACGGATTTAATTGGGATGAACCAACTTCGGGATTTGATATTGATTATATCGAAAAATATTGGACCCCATATTTTAATGTCGCAAAAAATTGCGGATATTCAACCGGACAAGGCTGTTTTGCTACACAGTGTCACTGGTTAGGAAGTACATCATCTTGTGACTACAATGATAACTTAGGGCAATATAAACTTTTATTAACAGATGGAATGAGTATAAGATTTTGGCCAAAGCATACAATTAGTGATTCCGAATGGATGGGAATTTTTACTGTAGATACTAATGGTCCAAAAGGTCCAAACACATTTGGAAGAGATTACTTCCACTTTTACTATTATCCACAATCTCGGAAAATACTTCCCGCAAGCATGGAAAACGACTTAGAAACATTAAAAGAAACTTGTTCAAATGGTGGAGGTTCTTGTGGAGCATACCTGGTTAAAAATGGCTATAAAATGGATTATTAAAACAAATTTCAAAAGCGGGAATTCCTAATGCCCGCTTTTTATTTTTTTAAAAACTCAATAATTCCGTTTAAAGCCATTGCACGGTGAGAAATTTTATTCTTCTCTTCTTCGGAAAGTTCTGCCATAGTTTGATTATAGCCGTCAACAATAAATATCGGGTCATATCCAAATCCGTTTTTGCCTTTTTGAAGAACATCAATTTTGCCGTGACATTCTCCGCGAACCTGTGTTAAAACCTTTCCGTCAGTCCCTAAAAGCGTCATTACACAAACAAACTTCGCTTTTCTGTTTTTTGCATCTTTCATAACGTTCAAAAGTTTGTCAATTCTCTCTTGTGCACTCGGAGCGTATCTCGCGGAATGAATACCCGGCTCTCCGTCCAAATATTCAACGCATAACCCTGAATCGTCCGCAAGTGTTATTTTACCCGTCAATCGGTTTGCTTCCTTGGCTTTGATAAGAGAATTTTCCTCAAATGTTTTACCGTTTTCTATGGGGTCAAATCCCGCAGGCGGCAGTATAAACTCTATTCCGTCAACTATTGCGTTTATTTCCTCAACTTTGTGCGGATTTGATGTTGCAAGAACTATTTGCTCCATTCCTATTCTCCAAATCTTCTGTTTCTTCTGTTAAATTCAATTACTGACTGTTTTAGTTGTTCTTTCCCAAATTCGGGCCAAAATTCATCAAATACAAGAATTTCTGAATATGCAATTTGCCATAATAAATAGTTGGAAATCCTTTTTTCGCCGCCTGTTCTTATTAACAAATCGGGGTCAGGAATGCTTTTTGTGTAAAGTTCACTCGAAATTAACTCCTCGTTAATATCTTTAGTCTTTATTTCTCCATCCAAAACCTTTTGCGAAATTTTCTGTATGGCAGTTTTAATCTCGTCACGCGCTCCGTAATTGAAAGCAATTTGCAAATTTACACCCTGATTTTTTCCTGTTTTTTCTTCCGCATCAAAGATTATTTTTTGAAGTTTTTTTGAAAGTTGAGAAGTGTTTCCGATAAACTTAATAACAACTCCGTTTTCGTGTAAATCTTCTATTTGGTTTTTTATTGTGTGAGCAACCAAATCCATTAAGAAGTTAACTTCTTCCGGTGTTCTGTGCCAATTTTCGGTTGAGAACGCATAAACCGTAATGTACTTTATACCGAAATCATCACAGGCGCGAACAGTTGCTTTTAAAGCATCGACACCTTTTTTATGACCCATTGCGGACGGAAGATTTTTTTCTTTTGCCCAACGTCTGTTTCCGTCCATAATTATCGCTATATGCTCAAGATTATTTTCTTTGACAAGTGTTTGAATTTCGTTATCTGTCATCGGTTTCCTCTTTCCGTTTTAATTTTAACATAAATAAGATTATATACATTGATTATTTATTTGTGTTATTATTGTTGTATGCTTGAAACAATGATTTTATTCACAATTTGGGATTGGGAACTTTCAATGTATTCTATAATGAAACGAATACATGAAGTTTTTGGCGATTTTTCGACGCCAAGTTTGGGTGCAATAAAACCATGTTTAACGAAATTAGAAAATTTGAATTGTATCAAATCCCGCAAAACTCTCTCTGACGGAGGAAAATTAACAGGCTACTATTCAATTACCTCTGAAGGAAAAAAAATGCTAAAAAATTTGTTGTTTGAGGATTTATCATCAAATCCCGTTAATTTTAAATCTGCCTGTGCCGTAAAAATTATTGTTTCTGAAATTCTCCCTAAGGAGCAGCAATCAGCACTTTTTTCTTCAATTTCACGTAAAGTTGAATTAAACAAAATTAGTGCCGAAAAAAAATTAAAAAACGAACGAAATTTAAAACCTTATCAACGAATTATGATTGATAATCTTGTTTTGGAATATGATAATTTTTTAAAATTGACAGAACAACTTGGAAAATAATATGCCGGCAATAATAAACAGCGTTGAAAATAACTCCATAGCACAAGAATTGGAACTTGAACAAGGTGACAAACTTCTTTCGATTGACGGCATGAAAATGAAAGATTTAATTGATTACAATTTTTATTGCAAAAGCGAACTTATAACACTCGAAATCGAAAGAAAAGACGGAAGTCTTGAAGAAATTGAAATTGAAAAAGAGTATGACGAAGATTTGGGTATCATTTTTGAATCAGCGGTTTTTGATAAAATTAAACCGTGTATGAACAAATGTATTTTTTGCTTTGTTGACCAACAACCAAAAGGATTAAGAGATACACTGTATATTAAAGATGATGACTACAGATTGTCCTATTTGCAAGGTACGTACATTACGCTTACAAACTTAACGCAAAAAGATAAAGAGCGTATTGAAACCCTTCGCCTCGGACCTTTTTATGTATCTTTGCATACAACAAATCCCGATTTACGGGTAAAAATGCTAAAAAATCCAAACGCCAAGTACATTATGAACAATTTAAAATGGCTTGAAAGCATAGATATTCCCGTACATATACAAATCGTTTTATGTCCCGGATACAATGACGGCAAGGAATTGGAGCGAACTTTTAACGATTTGAAGAAACTGAAGAACATTTTATCTGTCGCGGTCGTTCCTTTGGGAATAACAAAATTTCGAAAAGAACAAATGCAGCCGGTAACAGAAGAAGTCGCTAAAAACGCAATTATGCTTGCGGATAATTTTAACGAGTTTAAAAAGCAACAGATTGCATGCTGTTCGGATGAGATGTTTGCACTTGCAAAACTACCTGTTCCACAAAAAGCCTACTACGGCGAATTTTGCCAGCTTGATGACGGTGTCGGAGCTTTAAGAATGATTTTGGATGATTTTTCTTCAAGAAAATTACCCGAAAAACTTAAAACGCCTCAGAGATTAGTCTTTGCAACGGGAAAACTTGCAAAAATTGCCTTTGACGAAATAGCAGCGGAATTGAATAAAATAGAGAATTTAACAGTAGAGATTAAAGAGGTTTCAAACAAATTTTGGGGCGATAAAATATCTGTTGCGGGCTTGGTTACATATCACGATTTGGTTGAGTGTTTGCGGGATGTCAAAGATTCTGTCGTTGTAATTTCCGGTGTTATGCTAAGACCGTTTACGGAGGATTTTTTAGACGGAAAAACCCTAACCGATTTGAAAAATCAAACCGGATTAGAGTTTTTAGTTGTTAAAGATTTTTATTCAACAAAAGAAATTGTTGACTATTTGTTTGAGAATGCCGGCTAGAACTTGAACGGATAATCGTCAGGGATTTTCCAGCCGTTCCTTCTTATAAGTTCGGTACAAAAAGCAGGTTCATTTGTTGCATTTTCATTACAGCCGATATTTGATGCTGTTCTTAAATTATCTTCTGTGCCATTCCAACCGTCCTTATATGGTTCTACGCCTTTTTTATAATGAAAAGGTAAATGGGAGTATGACGGTGCAAATTTAAAAGTAAATACTGATTTGCCAATTAAACTATGATAAGATGGAGTAGTTTCCAAAGTTTCTGCTTTAGGGAAAAAATGCCAACTTGCGATATTGTTCATTCTTAATGCACTTCCGTCAGGAAAAAAAATATCAAGAGTAGAACTGTTATCCGAAGTTATTATTTTAGTTACTTTCAAGTAAGGACCAAAATATTTATTATACCAAGCTAACGCTTCCTCAGTATTTGTTCCGTAAGGTTGAACTTCCCATTTTTCTTTTGACCCGTTCTCAACCTCAGACAATTCTACTGCCTGATTCATATTTGAATAAAACTTTGCCAGTCGAGTTTCAACAATACGTTTATTGTTGTTTGAGATTAGCGTCGGAATTGCAAGTGCCGCAAC
>JAFUZZ010000126.1 GCA_017476325.1 bacterium
ACCTAACGCCCCCCCCCCCCTAGTCGGGTTAAAAAGTTGTTCATAAGTTTATCCTCCAATTTGTTAATTACATTATCATTATATACCATGTCTCTAAAAACTTCAACCCCATGATGGGGACCAACAGAAACACCCATTATTTGAACACCAACATGTTTTTAATTATTAAAGAGGGCGATGATTACTCATCACCCTCAAAAATACCACCGGCAATGACTAGTACTGATAAAGTTTCTTAACCTCTTTTTTGTAAATTTCAACGTTTGGTTGAAGAACTTCCGGTAACGCGGAACCGTCTTCTACTTTGCCGCCTGTCACCTGCCTTAAAATAATTCCTGTATAAAGTGTTTCAAAATGTTTAAGTTCTATAAAACGTCCGATTGATTTCGGTGATAAGTCATTGAATACAATTTCCGTTACAGGGTGTTGATTTTTGTAAGCAGTCATTGCTCCTTTCATTAATGCGTTTGTTGCCAAATCGTCAGTTCTAACATAAACAAAAGTAAAGAATGAGTCCGTATTCGCAGGGTCAAGATCAGACTCCGCATTGTAGTGAAGATATCCGGGACCAACATTCGTATCTGTTGAAATGTTAGATTTCAAAGATTCGTTCTTCATTTGTTTTTCCCACAAAGTAACACCTGAAAAAGCATCTCCAAAATATTCGACAAAGTGATTTTTCTTTCCGTTCAATTTTGCATCAACGTTGAAAGTTGCAAGTCTTAACGCCTCATTTTCTTCAATAACAGGGTTTAAAAACTCTTTTTGAGCCGCAATAGAAGCTTCTAATACCGCTACGGCATCATCTTTGCTAACTCCGGCAAAAGCCATTGTGAAAAGAGTTGCGTCGTCAAGAATTGAAAACCGTCCGCCAACATCATCGTGAACCAGTCCTGAAAGTTTTATTTCACCCGCTTCAACAGCACGTCTTAATTTGCTTTTTTCAGGAGATTTGTCTGTCATGGCAACAAATCTTTCCGACAAATCCGTGTTCGGATATTTTTCTGTCAAAAGCTTTTTAGCATTTTCATAAGCTATTGTTGTTTCAAGCGTTCCGCCTGATTTGGAAACAACCAAAAATTTCGTTTTGTCTAAATCCAAACTGTTTGCAAATCTCTTGAAACTTTCAGGGTCAATGCTTGAGTAAAAGTGAACGTGAGCGTCTTTTCCGAGCAATTTCATCATTGCTTCCGTTGTATGTCTTGAACCGCCAATACCAAGAACGGCAATGTCGGTAAACCCGCCGATTTTTGCTTTTTCTGCCATTTCATAAATGTTATCAATGTTTTTTAATTGGTTTTCAGGTAAAATTCCGACCCAATTCAAAAATTGACCGTTTTTACCTGCACGATTTTTAATTTCATTAACAGCAAATATTGCCTCTTGAGAATAATCTTTCAATTCTATACCTCCAAAAATCTATTACCACAGGGAAAGCCCCCTCAAAAGTGTAATACACGCACAGTTATTTTGCAATATGCAATATTTTTTGAAAATTCGATATAACTTTAAGTTGTATTTGTACAAAAATACCCCGCTGCATAAAACAGAGTAATGTAAATTACCCGATTGAGCAGGCAATTTAGCCCGTTCGGTCCGTAATTATAACTCGCTTAGTTAATAGTAATGCGGACAAAAATTATATATTATTTATCGAAAGAGGATAAACATTTGATTCTTAGCGATAATGTTGCAACTTTAATTCACGATTTAAAAAATCCTATTCTTGCTCAAGAACAAGTTTTAAACTTGTTGTTGCAAAATACTTTCGGTGAATTAAGCGACGCTCAAAAGGAAATCATTGTCCAAATCAAAGAGTCTTGCCAATATCTCAAAAATCTCGTCTTTTCCGCAATGAATGAATACCGCTCAAATTCATCAAATATAAATCTTAAACCTCAAAATTTTAACTTCAAAACCCTCTTAATTTCAATTATAAATGAATTTAAAGCACTTGCCGAACAAAATTTTCAAATCTTAAAAATTGATTGTGATGATGTTTTTGTATTTGCTGATGAATTTCAAATAAAACGAGTAATTTCAAACCTGCTTGGCAACGCTATTACATACGGGGATAAAAATAGTGATATAGAAATTATCTTCAAAAAGATGGACGGAAATGTTTTCTTTATAATAAAAAATTTATCAAAACCAATAGAAAATTTGGACAAAGTTTTTGATAAATTCGAATCTTCTACAAATTCGGGACTCGGGCTTTATTTTGTAAAACAAGTCATAAACGCTCACAACGGTTCTGTTTTTGCAAGACAAGAGGATGAAAACAAATATTCTTTTGGTTTTGTAATTCCAAATATTTAATGTATAATTTTCATAACAAAAGGAATATTAAATGAATAACTTGGAAAAAAAGATGGTTGATACTCTCAAGGATTTGAGAGAAAACCACCATGTTTTGGGGGTAAAAGCCGAATTTGAAGCCGAAGGAACACGCATGGAAGAAGCCCTCAGGCTCAAAGAAATTGTAACTAAGGCGGGCATGGAATTAACGATTAAAATCGGTGGGTGCGAAGCGATTAAAGATATGTTCGAGGCGCGTACAATCGGTGTTCATACAATCGTTGCACCAATGGTTGAAACCGCCTATGCCATGAAAAAATATGTAAACGCCATTGATTACGTATTCCCGAAAGAAGAAAAATCCGACATGGAGTTTTTAATTAATGTAGAAACAATCACGGGATTTGAGAACTTTGACAAAATGGTTAACTCCGATGATTTTAAATCAGTTTCCGGGATTGTCCTTGGCAGAGTCGATATGACAGGTTCCATGGGATTGTCAAGAGAAGATATTAATACAGACAAAATCTTCGAAATTGCAAATTCAATAGCGAAAAAAATACAGCCTCTCAATAAAACCTTTGTAATTGGCGGCGGCGTTTCCGCGCATTCGTTGGAGTTTTTCAAACGATTGCCGAAAAATTCTCTAACGCGTTTTGAAACACGAAAGGTTATTTTTGATGCTCAAAAATCTCTTCAAGACCCAAAAGCGGGTGACGGCATTCTAAAAGCAGTCGGATTTGAATTAATGTGGCTAAAAAACAAACGCGAATATTACAAAATGATTTACGATGAAGATTTGGTAAGATTTGAAATGCTTGAAAAACGATATAAAAAATCCATCGAAGAGGCGGGCGGGTTCTGCGTATAATGATTATCGGCGGTATTCAAAAAAGTTCTTTAATAGATTTTCCCGAAAAAATCTCTGCGATAATTTTTACGCAGGGGTGTAATTTTCGATGTGCATACTGTCATAATCCCGAACTTTTGCAATCTAAACAGACGGATTTTTCGTTTGCAAATGTAATTGATTTTCTAAAAACGCGTATAGGAAAATTGGACGGCGTTGTTATTACCGGCGGAGAACCAACTCTTCATCAGGATTTAGCGGAATGTTTGGCGCAAATTAAAAATCTTGGGTTCGCAATTAAATTAGATACCAACGGAACAAATCCATTAATGTTGAAAAATCTAATCGAAAAAGGTTTGGTTGATTACGTTGCAATGGATATTAAAGCCCCAATAGAAAAGTACCCCGATGTTATAGGGCTTGATATTTCAATAAACAAAATTTTAGAAAGCATAGATATTTTAAAAAATTCCGGTATAGAATATGAATTTAGAACAACAGTTTTAAAAAAATTTCTTTGCGAAAACGATTTTGAAAAAATCGGGGAACTTTTGAACGGAGCAAAAAAATATTATTTACAAAAGTTTGTTTCAACAAAAATTTTGGACAAATCGCTTGAAAATGAAACAAACTATACGGATGATGAATTTGAGATTTTCGCTCAAAATTTGAACAAAAAAATACAATATGTGGGGATAAGATAAAAATGAAAATAAAAGCAGTAAAAATGCAAGGACTCGGAAACGATTTTGTAATTGTTGAAAAGGAAGAGTTTGAAAAAACAGGTCTTTCAATGTCAGAACTGGCAAGAAAGATTTGCGATCGCAATTTTGGTATCGGTGCGGACGGAATGATTATTCCCGATTTCCATTCGGAAAACGGTTATGATTTGGGCTGGTATTTTTATAACAATGACGGAACGACTGCCCAAATGTGCGGCAACGGTATACGCTGTTTTGCAAAATATGTTTATAAAAACGGTTTTATAAAAACAAAAAAAATGCGTGTAAAAACTCTTGCGGGAATTATTACTCCCGAAATTCTTGAAAACGGAATGATAAAAGTTGATATGGGCAAACCTGTTTTGGAATGTGCAAAAATTCCTTGTACGTTTAAAAACAATTTAAACCAAAAAATAAAAGTTTCGGACAGAGAATTTAATGTAAATGCGGTTTCGATGGGAAATCCTCACTGCGTAATATTTACGGAAGAAAATCCGGTAGAGTCTGCAAAAAAATACGGTGCGGAATTGGAAAAGAATGAGTTTTATCCCGAAAAGACCAATGTTGAGTTTGCAAAAATAAAATCCAAAACCGAAATAGATATGAGCGTATACGAGCGCGGATGCGGGATGACACTGGCCTGCGGAACGGGAGCATGTGCGGTTACGGTTGCATCAATTTTAAACAATTTAACCGACCATGCCGTTAAAGTTAATCTTGCAAAAGGGGCTTTAAACATTGAGTGGAGCGGTAACCCGCAAGACAGCGTGTTTATGAGCGGTCCCGCCGAGTTTTCTTTTTTTGCTGAGTACTTGTGTTAAGAGTTTAAAATAATAAATCAAGGATTGTCGAAGCAAAGTTAAACTTCTCCCAACTTGGGTAAAGTTTTTGAAAAATAGCATTAAAAAGTAAGTGGGGCGTGCTTAATCAACCCGTAATTTATTTAATTTTATAATAGGGGACTTGAAGTTTTTTGCAACATAGTTTATAATGACAATGTAGTTAACAAACCAGGAGGTATTTTATGAAAAATTTATTGACCCGACTAGGGGGGGGGGGCGTTAGGTTCCAATCTTAGCAAAGACGCGGATTTTGCTCTTGAAAATTTTAATGGGGCATCAAAAACCTGTCATTCTGAAACGCCGAAGGCGGGTTCAGAATCTGTTAATGACCGTCATTTAAAGTCCGCATTAAACGCGAAAGATACCCTTTTTATTGGTGCGCTCCTGTCTTGGATTTGCTCTACGCTCCACAGGCTCAAGCAAACAGTCTTTACAGACTATGTTGCTTTCGCTGTTTCGCAATCCGGACTCACTACGTTCCGTCCGTACGCAAATCCGCTGCACCGCCGGCAAATTTTTGATTG
>JAFUZZ010000127.1 GCA_017476325.1 bacterium
AAACGCGAAAGATACCCTTTGCATTGGTGGACTCCTGCACCGCCAGCAAATTTTTGATTGGAAACATCATGCTTTAGTGTTTATATCTTACGTCAAAAATTTGCGAAATAGGCGGTCTCTTTTGGTGCCCCTCAGGGGCTTTACGTTGGCTGAAGTCTTAATCACCCTCGGTATCATCGGAGTCGTTGCAGCACTTACAATTCCGACACTAATGCAAAATACAAATCGAAAAGATACCGTTGCCAAAGTTAACAAAGCATTAAGTACTATTAATAATGCAACAAGACTTGCGGAGGCAAATCTACAAGCCACTGTTGATAAATGGGACATTATATATTCTAATGAAACTGAAAATGTACAAAAATGGGTTAATAATGTAAAACCTTATTTGAACTATGTTCAAGAATGTGATGACTCTAATTTGTCTGATTGTATGTATGATGGCTTCTATAAGAAATTAAGCGGAGAAGAGCATTCTAAATATGCAAATCAGTATACTCATAGTGCTTTTGTGTTAAGTGACGGTACTGTTTTTTGGTTTAGAATGCCTACTTTAAGTTCTACACTAGATTATTACGTTAGCGCTTATGTAGATGTTAACGGTAAAAAAGGACCTAACCAAATTGGTGTCGACTTATTTAATTTTATTTTATATAAATCATCAGGAGTTTTTGAAGCAGAACATGAAAGTGATTCTGCTTGCGATAAGCAAGAAACCGGTTGGGGATGTGCGGAATATATACTTATGAACGGTAACATGAATTATCTTGATTAATGGATAACGCGTTTTTAAAAAGGGATAATCTTTGATTTAAGATTGTCCCTTTTTGTTGTTATTGTTATTTTGAAACCTGTTATACATATTTGGCAGTCGAATATTTTGTGATGTCATGACATTGTATTTTTGCATCTCGGCAATCATTTCCTGTTCTTCAAGCAAATCACGTTTCTTTTTAAACCTTTGCCTTGGCATTTTTCCGCCTTTACCGCCCGTTATATGTGCAATTACTTCATCAAAATTATTTGATGCCATTCTATACTGTCCGGCAAATTCCGACGGTGAACAGTTATTGGGAATTTGATACAACCAATTTGCGGTTTGAATATCTTTAAATGATAACTCCGTAACCCCGTATTGGTGAGGAGTATACATAATGTCATCGGTATACGGACTGTGTCCGAGTCCGATGGCATGCCCGACTTCGTGTAAAATTGTGTGATAAACCTCTCCCGTACTCATATACTCGGCATGCACAAGTCCGTCCGAAATCCCGATTTCAACTTCTGCGGAATATAGTCTGTTTCCCGAATCTTTATTAAAATAGCATCTGCCCAAAGATGAGCGGTCAACGCGTTTCCAGTCCAAATTGATTTGTGAATTTAAAAGAGAACTTACACCCTCAAAACGAACTTTTCCGCCCGTAACCTGCTCCCAATAGTTAAAAGCCTGTGCCGCCATTTCCATGTATGATAACCCGTCTCCGGCGTTTGTGTAAAATCTGTATGGCGCAATGTAAACAGACAAAGGCATCGCAGACTCAAGCCAGCGCATTGTTCTGCCGTTATGTAAACAAAATTGTAAATAAGTTTGCTTATTCATATAATTATTGTACAATTATATTTGCAATAAAGCAATATTTCATGGGAGGGATATTTTTATGAATTTAATGAGTATGATGAAACAAGCACAAAATCTTCAAAAAAGAATTCAAGAAGTGCAAAAAGAACTTGACGAAAAGGAAATTGTAAAAGAGTACCAAAACGGTGCGGTAAAAGTTACTTGCAACGGACAAGGCTCTTTTAAATCAATCAAGCTTTCTGCGGCGGTAATTAATCCTGAAAATCCTGAGGCTGTTGATCAAGATACGATTGAAACCTTAGAAGATATCATTAACAATGCAATTTGTGAAACTTGTAACGTCGCTAAAAAAGACATGGAAAAGAAAATGAAAGGGTTAATTCCCGGAGGATTGAATATTCCGGGTTTGATGTAAGATGATTTATCCAAAATCAATAGCCACATTAATTGAGGAATTTCAAAAGTTTCCGTCGGTAGGCCCGAAATCGGCTCAGAGAATGGCTTTTCATATCTTGAAAATGCCTCTCTCTGAGGTGCAAAAATTTACAAACAATATTATTGATGCAAAAGAAAATACCTTCGCTTGTGATGTTTGTTTTAATTTATCGTCATCAAATCCTTGCGAAATTTGTTCTTCATCATCAAGAGATAAGGGAGTAATTTGTGTTGTTGCGGAAACAAAAGATTTGATTGCCATTGAGAAAACAAACGAATACAAAGGGGTTTATCATGTTTTACAAGGTTTAATTTCCCCAATGGATGGCATAGGGGCTGATGATATAAGAATAAAAGAACTTTTGCACAGAATTGCGGAAAACGAAGTTTCGGAAATAATTTTAGCTCTGAGTCCGTCAATCGAGGGTGAGGCAACGAGTTTGTATCTTTCAAAACTTATTAAACCTTTTGGGGTTAAGATTTCAAGAATTGCTTTCGGCTTGCCGGTAGGAGCGGATTTGGAATATGCGGATGAAATTACACTTGCAAAAGCTCTTGAGGGTAGGCATGAAATTTAATCACATTGTCTATTGTAATGCTTGAATTTTATTTTAAACTTTTGATATGAGTATTTTAGAAGTAAAAAATGTTTTTGTTGAATACGTTTCAAATAATTTATTAGGCAAAAAACGACCTGTTTATGCCGTAAACGGAGTTTCGTTTGATGTTAAACGCGGAGAAATTTTTTCAATAGCGGGAGAATCCGGTTGCGGAAAATCCTCGCTTTTGAGAGCTGTTGCGGGGCTTATTGATGTTAAATCAGGTGAAATTTCTTTCGACGGTTCCGATGCTGAAATTCAAATGGTTTTTCAATCTCCGAGTCTTAATCCTAAAATGAGGATTAGGGATATATTGATTGAACCTTTGATTATAAATCGAAAAGGCATGCCCCGGAAAGAAATGTTTGAAAAAGTTTTAGAGGTAATAAAGCATGTTGGGTTATCGGAGTCGGATTTGGATAAATATCCTCATGAATTTTCGGGCGGTCAAAAGCAGAGGATTTCTATTGCAAGAGCATTAATTTTAACCCCAAAAATTTTGCTTGCCGATGAACCTGTGAGCGCACTCGATGTTAGTATTCAGGGACAGATAATTAATTTGTTAAAAAAACTTCGTGATGAATTTAATTTGACCATTGTTTTTATTTCGCATGATTTGAATGTTATAAGATATATTTCGGACAGAGTTGCCATAATGTATTTAGGTGAAATTGTCGAGCAGGGGTTAACCGATGAAATTTTTAACGATACAAAACATCCTTATTCAAAAGCATTGCTTAGTGCAAATCCGTCAAGCAAGGCAGAACATGTTGCATTAAAAGGCGAATTGCCGTCACCAATGGATTTACCAATGGGGTGCAAGTTTAACACAAGATGTTCAAAAGCGTTTCCAAAATGTATTGAAAACGCCCCTGATAATGTTTATTTTTCGGACACTCATTTTGCAAAGTGTCATTTGTTAGATTCCTGTTTGGACGAAAAGGCTTATTAATTCGTTCAAAGAATTATACTGTTTATGGTAAACCTGAACTTGTTTTTCCATAGCCTGAATTTGTTTTTTGTATTCTTGGATAGAATTTAGACATTCATTAGATGACATGCTGATTCTTTCTTGAATTTGTTGAGCCTCGCCAAGAACTGTTTTCATGGAAATTCCGAGAGCCTCCATTGTTTGTTTAATGATTTGTGCCCCTGTTTGTTTTGAAATTCCCGGAGGAAGCTGGTTAATCAAGTTACTCAAGACTTTTACATTGTCAGTTTTTAATTCTGCTTCCTGCGTAAAAGATACAGGTTTTGGCGCAGGAAGAGGTTGTTCCATTTCGGAAAATGGTGTGCTCAAAAAACTTGTATCAATTTTAGTTTCAGGTGATATTTGATGAGCGGTTTCTCCTCCAAAACCAAGAACACTGTCGATAGTATCTTCAAATTTTTCTTCCTGAGTTTCTTCTAAAGCAATGTCCTCAAGTTCTGTATCACTTTGCTCTTGAGTCTTTTCTATAGTATCTTCAACAATCGAACCTGATTGTTTTTTTAGAGCTTCAACAATTTTTTTACCTACTCCGTCTGTTGATTTTTTAGTAGCCATTTTTTCCCTCGCTTACTTCTTTGTTCTCATTATAAATAAAACAAAAATTTTTTCAAATCATGGAATTATATATTAATTATCCATATTACTATTTTAAAATTTTTATCCTTGTTGTAAGATAATATCGGTTAGGATGAGGATTAATATGAAAAAATTATTATTTTTATTTGTATCGTTAGCGTTATTATTCCCAAATTGTGCGATTGCGGGATTTCAAGAACATTATGAAGCAGGACAGGCGTACTTTGCTCAATATCAATATGCAAGTGCTATTTCCGAATTTAAAAAGGCATTGAGAATTAATTATCTTGACAATTCCGCAAGAATAGGACTTGTTAATGCGTATCTTGCCCGCGGAACTTTTTTCGCCAACAGTGACAAAAATTATGAGTCCGCAGCAAATGATTTTAGAGCGGCGTTATTTTATTTAAAATATTATCCCGATGATACAGAAGTTCAACATTCGGCCGTAAACATAGAAAACACGACAAAAAATCTTAATAAATGTTTGGCGGAAATTAAATTTGATATATCTGCGGAAAACAGATATAAAAAAGGTCAACAACTGCGCCTTAAAGGACTTTTTGCCGAAGCGGGATATGAGTTTGCGCAAAGCGTAAATTCTCCGAAATTGAGAGGTTCCGCTTATGAGCAAGTAGGCGACATGATGAAGGTTCTCGGTAACGCCGAAAAAGTCGCTTACTATTATAAAAAATCTATAGACGTTAATCCGAATGTTCCTGATTTAAGGCTGAAATATGCTCGGGCTTTGGATAAAATAGGCAAGGGAGATTTGGCTCTTGATGAGTATAACAATGCACTTCAAAACGGGGATAATGACCCGGAAACGTTATATTCTCTTGAACGAATTTATCGTCAAAAATTATTACAAGATGAAAATGACCCTGTTGCTCTGACAAATCTCGGTGCTATTTTACAAAAACAAAATAAGCTTGATGAGGCGCTTAAATACTACACTATGGCGAATAAAATTCAACCGGATAACATCCAAAACCGTTTAAATATTGCAAGTCTTTTCTATACAAAAAAGGATTATGAACGCGCGCTTGCGGCTTATGACAGTATTTTGATTGTGTATCCCGATAATTTTACGGCGAATTTGAGTAAAGCAGAGTGTCAAGCTGCTCTTGGACATACCGATGATGCAAAAGAAACTTTTAAACATGTGCTTACGCTTGCACCTAATGATAATAAAATTAAATCCCAAATTATGCAGGCTCTTCAAGGTAAAATGTCACCAAATGAATTAATTTCTTTTGTGTATTCTGATTCAAAACCTCAAAAAGCAGATTTGGATAATTTGTATTCTTACGCATTTAATTTACATAAACAAGACAAATTTGATAAAGCGATTGAGGGATATAAAACCGTATTGAAATATAATCCGTCAGATTCTGAAGCGTTTGCAAATTTGGCAATCGCTTATAATCAAAATAAACAGTTTGATTTGGCTCAATCAACAATAAAATTGGCAAAAGAAAAATTCCCTGCCGATAAACAGGTTACGGATGTCTATAATTCAATTATCTCGGAAAATAATGGCAGAGTAATTTCAAAAGCAATGGAATATTATAATGCAAAAGATTATGAAAACGCGTTAAATACTTATTTGTCGGTAAATCCTCAAACTTTTGATTCACTAGTCGGCGCGGCATCATGTTACAATGCTATGAGTGATGCTCAAAAGGCTATAGAGTATTACAAAAAAGCTTTGACGAAAAATAAAAATTCCGAAATTGCCTATTATATCGGGGCTTTATACATAGATTTGAATGACCTTCCAAATGCGAAAGTTTATCTGAACATGGCATTGAGTTTTAATTCAGCGAACCAAAATGCAAAAGATTTACTTAGCTATATTAATGAACAAGAAAATTCTAATCTTTTAAACAATGGTATTGCTTTTTATGAACAAAATAATTACACAGAAGCTTTAAAGATTTTTAACCAAATCATTGCTTCAAATCCAAAAAGTGCTTATGCTCTTTATTACAGAGCCTCAATTTATGATTCTCAAAAGAAATATGCTCAAGCAATATCCGATTACAAACAAGCAGTTGCAAACAGTTCTGATTTGGACATTGCCAACTATTTAATTGCGATAGATTATGATGCACTTGGTCAGTATAAAAATGCTTTAACGTATTACAAAAAATATGTTGCAATAACAAAAGATTCTAATGAGTATAAAACTTATTCCGAACAACGAATAAACGCTCTAAAAAAATATGAATAAATTAAAAATCGGGAATTTAAAACTTAATACAAATGTTTCTCTTGCCCCAATGGCGGGCATTACGGATTATGTTTTGCGCTCACTTGTCAGAGAGTGTTCTCCGACATGTCTTTTAACGACCGAAATGATTAGTTCTGAGGCACTTATCAATGAAAGCAAATGTAAAAAACGTGATATGATTGCCGAAAACGACTTGATTAAGCGAGAAAAAAATCATTCTCCGATATCTTATCAATTAACGGGGCATAAACCTCAATTAATGGCTGATGCGGCAAGGTTAATTGCGGACAGGGCGGATATTATTGATATTAACATGGGTTGTCCCGTAAAAAAAGTTGTAGGCGGTCAAGACGGCTGTGCGTTAATGAAAAATCCAAAACTTGCCAAAGACATTGTAATTGCCGTAAAAGAAGCCGTAAATTGTCCCGTAACGGTTAAATTCCGACTTGGATTTACGCAGGATGAAATGAATTTTATTGAATACGGTCAACAAATGCAGGAAGCTGGTGCGGACATGATTACGCTTCATGCAAGAACCCGCAAACAAATGTATTCAGGAGTTGCTGATTGGGGCAAAATCGCACAATTAAAGAAAGCGATTGATATTCCTGTTATTGCAAACGGAGATATAAAAACGGTTGAAGATGCCGCAAAGTGTCTTGAAATATCAGAGGCAGACGGTGTTGCAATAGGGCGTGCCGCGATGGGGGATGTTGATTTAATTCGCCGTATCGAGCATTATATTAATAGCGGAAATATTTTGCCGATTCCGACTATGGAAGAAAATATCCAAAATTTAAAAAAACTTTTGCTTAAGGAAATTGAATTACGCGGGGAAGATATCGGGGTTAAGTTTTCTCGAAAATTTTATCCGTTTTATATTTCAGGAATTAGAAATGCCGCAAAGTTCAGAGCGGAGATAGTTGTTGAAAACGATTATAAAAAGATTATCAAACGTCTTGATGAAATTATTTATGATAAGACTCTCCTTTCATTATCTTAAACGCACGATAAATTTGTTCAACCAGCAGAAGTCTTGCAAATTGGTGCAGGAAAGTCATTTTAGACATGCTTAGTTTAAGATTTGCTTTTTGTGAAACAATAGGAGATAGTCCGCATGAAGAGCCGATTACAAATACAAGTTCATTGTAACCAAGGTTAATTATTTCATTTATTTTTTTTGAAAACTCTTCTGATGAAAGTTGTTTACCTTGAATTTCAAGAGTAATTACAAATGAATTTTTTTTTATGTAAGAGAGAATTTTTTCACCTTCTTGTTCAAGAATTTTATCGGTTAAATTTTCGTCTTTAATTTCGATTGGTGATAACTCAATAATTTCAATAGTTGTATATGGTGTTAGCCGTTTTAAAAACTCATCAATTCCATCTTTCAAGAATTTTTCTTTAATTTTTCCAAGTGCAATAATTTTTATTTTCATATTTGTTTATTTTATAACATAAAAATTATTTTTTCATAAGGGGGTTGAAGTTTTTAGATACATGTTATATAATAATGAAGTAACCAACAAATTGGAGGATAAACTTATGAACAACTTTTTAACCCGACTAGGGGGGGGGGCGTTAGGT
>JAFUZZ010000128.1 GCA_017476325.1 bacterium
CAAAGAACTTGTTTCTCATTATTTAAAAATGAATAATATACTCTCTAACGCATTAAAGAATACCGAAGCTACAGAACAAACCAAATTCTATAAATTATCAGAAACTGATTTTAAAACAAAATTCGAAAGTCATCTTAAAACAACAGGATGTGACACAAACGCGGGCGACTCAAACTTTACTCCGAACGTGTGCCTTGCGGACGGCTCACAATTTGCTTACGGAACATTTGACGAGTCATGCACAGACAACATTTGTGACACACTGACAATCGACACAAACGGAAAGAAAGGACCGAACACGGCAGGCAAAGACAGGTTTACGATGAACCTTACGCCAAATGGCGTAAAAGCATTGGGTGAGTCCGACAGCTGCAAAAACGGACTTGATTGTGGTGCGTATATTTTGGCACACCACAAACTTTGGACGGGAGAAAGCTCTACCCCAATACCGACAGGATGTTTGGATGCTAATTGTAATAATTGTGATGACGGATATTATAACTATTCCTCAGGTTGTACAAATGATAAAAATATATTAAAAACAGAACAAGTAAATAACTTTAATAATTTAGTCAGCAACGAGGATTTATCATCCTGGGGCATTAGGGGAACAAAAGTTCCTGAGGAAAAAAGAGCAAATGAACTAAATTATTTAAATAATTACATATCAAAATATTTTGATTGTGATATGGATTCAATCAGATATGTTGATAATGTTTTAGTTGTAGATTTGAAAAATGGCGGGTCTTTGGAATTAAATAATACAAGTGGTACATTTGATTTAATTTATAGAAATCCGGTAACACAAGAGATTATTGATGGTGGTTTTTATAAAGTTATTGAGTCTAACGGAACGGTTCATACAACCTATTAAAGCAATTTTCAAAGGGGACAATAGCGAAAGCAAGTCCCCTTATTATTAATAAACATGCATATAACACGATAATTAACTGTTATTTTTTTTCCATTCTTTGATTTTTTCGAGTTTGTCTTTATATTTCGCTTCGAGACCTTGTTCGGTCGGTTGGTAATATTCTCTGCCGACCAGAGAATCAGGTAAACATTGCATATTTGCAATCTTATCTTTTGTATCGTGTGCGTATTGGTACCCTTTGCCGTAACCCAATTCTTTCATCAGTTTTGTCGGTGCATTTCTGATTACCAAAGGTACAGGTTCGGCAAGACTCTTTATAGCATCAATTTTTGCATTATTATAAGCAAGTTCCATTGCGTTAGATTTTGGTGCCATTGCCATATATATTACAGCTTGTGTCAAGTTAACAGAACATTCCGGCATTCCGATAAAGTGACAAGCATGGTATGCGGCAACGGCAATTTCAAGTGCGTGCGGGTCTGCAAGTCCCACATCTTCACTTGCAAATCTTGTTACTCTTCGTGCAACATATAAAGGGTCCTCCCCGGCTTCCAGCATTCTTGCAAGCCAATAAACCGCAGCGTCAGGGTCGGAATTACGCATGGATTTATGTAGTGCCGAAATTATATTGTAGTGTTCCTCGCCGTTTTTATCGTACAGTAACGATTTTTTTGATATGCACTGTTCCAATGTCTCTTGTGTTACGGTAATTGTACCGTCGTTTGATACATCACCGTTTAGGATAACCATTTCTAGTGTAGAAAGAGCCGAGCGGGCGTCACCATTTGCAAAGTCTGCGATTATTGTCAGCATTTCATCAGTAATATTAATTTTTTCGTTTCCAAACCCGCGTTTGTCAGTTATTGCACGTTTTAAAAGTTTTACCAAATCTTCGGTTTTTAACGGTTGAAACACAAAAACTTTACAGCGAGACAACAACGCGCTGTTAATTTCGAACGACGGATTTTCCGTTGTTGCTCCGATTAAAATTATGCTTCCTTTTTCAACAAACGGTAAAAATGCATCCTGTTGTGCTTTGTTAAAACGGTGAATTTCGTCGACAAAAACAATAGTTTTTTGTCCGAACTTGCGGTTGTTTTCAGCCTGAGTCATAACCGTTTTAATCTCTTTTATTCCGCTTGTTACGGCAGAAAAATCAATAAATTCCGAATTTGTTTTATTTGCTATTATCCTTGCAAGGGTTGTTTTTCCGATACCGGGATTGCCCCAAAAAATTATTGACGATATCTTATCGCTTTCAATTAATTTTCTAAGGATTTTACCCTCCCCGACAAGATGTGTTTGCCCGACAAACTCATCAAGCGTTTGTGGTCTTATTCTTGATGCGAGCGGTTGGTTTTCCGTATTTTCAAACAAATTCTTTTGTTCCATAAAAATATTATATCACAGAAAACAAATGACGAGAGACCTAGGTGGTATACTCTCGTCATTTTGGTTTGTTTTTATGACTTAATCACATTTTGTTTTCCCGTTCCAGGATAATTCACTTGCACAGTATTTGTAATCAAGGTTTTTATTGTAAATTACCCATGCTGTACAACCTCTTCCCGGTTGTGACGGAGCATTAGGTTTGCAAAAATAAAAAAACGGTGCGTTTGGTTCATCTATGTAACCCTCAGGCATAACACCTTTTGGAGAAATCAAAAAATAGAATTTGTTTTCACCAAAAGTATATTTATTTTTTGCCGGTAAAGCTACCGTCATATCTATAGAATTGCTTGACGTATTGTACCAACCAAAAGATACAATTGAACCGTCAGAAAGTTCAAAAGTGCTATTTTCAGCTCCGCCTTTAACAGGGCCGTCAGAGCAAGAACCATTCAAAAAACAAGTTTGATTATTATTAATAATTTCCCCCGTTGTATATTCTTTTTTGACATTCAAATGTTCTCTGAGTCTTGATGAAACTATACCTAGTGCAGAATTATCTAAAATTTCATTGTGTTCGGAATCATAAGTTCCCGTAGCGGTTTTATTTAAACCCCACTTGTCAATAGTTCCGTATTCCATTTCAACCATTTTCCAAGCCTGAGATAAAACGGAATAGTCTTTTGATAACTGAGCAACAATATCTTTATCGTTTGTTTTCTGCATCAAGGTCGGAATTGTCATTGCCGCCACTACGCCAATTATGCCCAAGGTGATTAAGACTTCCGCCAACGTGAAACCCCTCATCCGCCCTTCGGGCACCTTCTCCCCAATGGAGAAGGACAATACTCTTTCTCCCTCGCCCTCCGGGATGCAAAGGGAACCACAGAGCGGAACGCGATGTGTGTGACCCTGCATGCGGAGGCGAAGCCGTAGAAGAGGGTTGGGGTGAGGGATGTCCGCTGCGTTCAATACGGAATTGGAATAGAGTCCGCTACGTTCGCACTTGTCCTCTATACATGTCATCGCGAGCGACTGAAAGGAGCGTCGCGATCCTATGTCTTTTCTTTTTTCTATGTCATAAGATTGCGACGTCGTGCTGACGCACTCCTCGCAATGACATGGTAGAATATGTTGCGCATCCAATGTGGACTTTAAATGACG
>JAFUZZ010000129.1 GCA_017476325.1 bacterium
CATGACTGACTTTAAGGCTAACGCCCCTCTCTCCTCTAGAACCTAAAACCGCGTCCTCACTACCTTTGGAACCTAACGCCCCCTTGTCCTCGAGAGCAAAATCCGCTCCTTGACTACTTTTGGAACCTAACGCCCCACAATTCTGAGAACCTAAAAGCGCGTCCTCACTACTTTTGGAACCTAACGCCCCCCCCCCTGCTCGGGTGAATAATTTGTTCATAAGTAACCTCCGTTTTTTATATTAACATTCTTATTATATACCATGTTTCAAAAAACTTCAACCCCTATTGTTAAATTTATTTTGAATTTGTAAATTTATTATATTTGGATTAAAATCATAGTATGGGAAATATTATTAAAGCACAAAAAGGAACAAAAGATATTCTGCCGAATGAAATAGGCTCCTGGCACATGTTGGAACAAAAAGCTCTTGAGGTATTTACCTCCGCAGGGTTTAAAGAAATAAGAACTCCGATTTTTGAGGCTACGGAACTCTTCGCGCGCGGTGTTGGCGATACAACAGATATTGTTAACAAAGAAATGTACACGTTTGAAAAAAGTGAACGTTCCCTTACCCTGCGTCCCGAAAATACTGCAGGCGTTGTGCGTGCTTTTATAGAAAATGGTATGAGCCGCTTGTCTATGCCCGTAAAACTATGGTACAAAGGTCCAATGTTCAGGTATGAACGCCCTCAAGCCGGCAGACAAAGACAATTTCATCAAGTCGGGGTCGAAATGTTCGGAATTAAAGAACCGACTGCAGACGCGGAAGTTATTTCTCTTGCCGTGGCATATTTGAATGCCATCGGGCTTAATGATTTGGATGTGGAAATAAATTCTCTCGGTTGTCCCAAGTGCAGAGAAGAATTCTCCAAAAACCTTAGAAATGCTCTAAGACCTTATCTTGAAAAAATGTGTCCGGATTGCCAATCAAGATTTGAAAAAAACCCTCTAAGAATTTTAGACTGCAAAGTCCCTGAATGTAAAGAAATTCTTGAAAGTGAAGAACTCCAAAATGTAATTGCAAAAGATTATATTTGCGATGAATGTCATGAACATTTTGAAAAAGTTAAATCGTATTTGAATGTTTTAAATATTAAATATTCGGTAAATAAACTCCTGGTAAGAGGGCTGGATTATTATAACCGCACTGTATTTGAAATAAAATCAAATAACCTCGGCTCGCAAAATGCCGTGTGCGGAGGCGGAAGATATGACTCTTTGGTAGGACATCTCGGAGGACAAGATACTCCTGCGGTTGGTTTTGCTATGGGCATGGAACGGCTTAAATCACTCTTGCCCGAAACTGAAGTGAAACCTCTGACGGCTTATGTCGTTTGTGATAACTCAGAACATGCTTTTAAACTCGTTAACGAGTTGCGAGAAAAAGGTATTAGCGCTGATTTTGATATGACATGCAAAAAGTTTACAAAACAGTTGGAAAAAGCCTCTAAAATTGCTAACTTCGCATGTATTCTGGGTGAGGATGAATTATCAAAAAATGAAGTTTCCGTAAAAAATATGTTAACTTCCAAGCAGATAACTGTTAGCAGGGACGATGTTGTTTCTGCGTTTGTACAATAGTGTTAAGTTTTGTTAATCAAATATCGGTATGATTTAATTTTTTGAATTTTATGCCGATAAACATGACAGAATGCAAAATTATAGGAGTATGCGTGATGTGTAATTGTAATCACAATCAGTTTTTAATTTTATCAGGAAGAAATCCGAGACCGCAAGCACCAATGGGCAGCGGAGCAACGATATTGCAAGTTCCTGTAATATATCAAACCTACGAATCAGGCTATTACGATCACTGTCATGGTCATCATCACCATAGTCACTATTATAATGATAATCGTTTTGCCGTTGATTTGACTTGTGGTGCAATAAAATCTACAGGTTTTGCTATTGCTGAAATTATCAGGGCTGCCGGTGGTGTTTCCTCTGATGACAAGTCAAGCTCATCCAACGTTAAATCAAAAACGACAGCGTCAGGTAACGGCTCAAAAACCACAATGACAAATACTGGTAACAATACAAATACGAGTACGAGTACTACAAATAATACGAATGTTACAAATGAAGAATTAAATTCTTTGAAATCCGAATTGGCCGAATTGAAAAATCTGATTATTGCCTCAAAAGAAATACAAGGCAAAGATGGCACAAACGGTAAAAACGGTGTAAACGGTACAAACGGTGTAAACGGTACAAACGGTGTAAATGGCACAAACGGTGTAAACGGTAAAAACGGTGTAAACGGTACAAACGGTGTAAACGGTACAAACGGCACAAACGGTACAAACGGTGTAAATGGCACAAACGGTACAAACGGTGTAAATGGCACAAACGGTGTACATGGTACAAACGGCACAAACGGTACAAACGGTGTAAATGGCACAAACGGTGTAAATGGTACAAACGGTGTAAACGGTGTAAATGGTACAAATAGTACCGGCAGTACTAACAATACGGGAGCTGTATCTGATACGTCAGAAACTTCTTCAAACGTTAATTTAGATGAATTGCGCAAGAAAGCTAAAGACTTACACAAGGAGTTTACGACTCCTCCTGAAGGACAAAGAGATGTTAAAAAACAGGGCGAAACAATAAATGCTTATCTGGCATGGGCTGAGGCGGTTGCTAATCCTAAAAACAATGCAAGTGAAACTCATGTCAGGGAAAGTATAAGAGCTTTGGAATACATAATCGAAAACAACGGTAAAACCGAAGCCTCCGCCGGTGATGCAACCGTTAAAGCGGGACTTGAAAAAGCACAAAAACTTTTAACAAAGTTAAAAGCAATGTAATCTGATATTTGTTAAGAAACGTAAAGTTTTGCAAGGTTAAATACTCGCATGATTTAAGGTTTTGTCAACAAATGTCGATAAAAAATAATATAAAAGCATGTAAAAACCGGGAGTTCTTATGAGCAATTTAACGAACCAAGACAGAGCGTACTTATTACTTAGAGGAAATCAGAACAGACAGATCCATATTCAGGTTAATCCTCAGCCTGCAACAGTTTTGCAAGTTCCTGTAATATATCAAACCGCATATTTTGATAGCGGATGTCACTGTCATTGTAACGACGATTCTGCTCGTATGCGTTATGCTGTAAGAGATATTACTTCAGGTATTTCTGATTTGGGTGTTTCTATTGCGGAATTAATCGTTGCATGTAAAAAGAATTCAAACAGCGGCAAAAGTTCAGAGACTTCTGCTACAAGCGGAAACAGCAATCAACCGGGAGCGGTTGACGGCAAAAACGCTCAAAACCAAAGCGAAATTGCGACATTAAGACAAGAAATAGCGGATTTGAAAAAATTACTTGCTGAGGGAACGGGTGAAAATTCGAAAGAACAACCTACATCATCTCAACCTACATCATCTCAACCTTCATCAACACCGACCCCGGCTTCAACGCCAACGCCAACGCCAACGCCGGCACCGGCACCTGTCGATAATGAAAAAACTCCTGCGGCTGAACCCGCAAAGGAAACAGAAAGTGGTGGTACTTCTGCATCAAGAAGCATAGCAGATGCAAAAAAAGCAGCTAAGGATGCAAACGGAGTATTTGCGGCGTCAGGTAATGCCGAAGACCAAAGACAAGCCATTATTGCTTATAATAACTGGGCAAAAGCTGTTTTGAACAAAGATAATAAAGCTAATTTGGCGGAAATTAATGAGTGTTTGTCAAGTATGGAATATTTGTGCAAATATAACACAAGTTCTTACGTAAGCACGGTTGTTTCTGAGGCAAAAAATCTATTGGCAGATTTACAACAGCTTCAAAAAACTAAACTTGCCGAGGCTGATAACGAATATTTACGTTCAATAATTGTTTAGTTAAATAGATTTGTAAAGTTTTGTTAAACTAAAAAAGTACATGATTAAAGCATGACGTAAAAAATGTCGATATAAAGCATGTGGAGTCTTAAATAGGAAGATAAAGGCATGACAAGAAAAGTTAATTACAACAATCCGATTATGAAAGAGTACATTAACCGTGGGAAAAACCAAGTTCAGGTTAGTAACGGAAGTACTTTTGTAAATGTAAGGAGTAAGTTTTCCGGTGGAGGAGTTCCATATACAACAACAGCTTTTGTTTTTGAAGAAAACTCCACAAAAAAAGATACGAGTATGACGACAGCGGAAAAAATTGCCGCAGGTATTCAAATTGCCGGCGCTTTGACTTCGGGAACGGCAACAGTTATTGGAGCCATTGCTGATTTAAAAGCAAAACAAGCGGAAGCAAATCCGAACGGTGCAACAAATACGAGTGCGCCTGCAAGTACGGGAAAAGATGCTCCTGTTTATTCTTCTGATGCAAAACAAGCGAAAGCAGAGGCAAAAGATTCTTCAAATACCGTAAATGATGCAGTAAAAGAGTACAAGAAAACAGGCGACAGATCAGCGTTGGAGGCTGCTGTACGAAATGCCAAAACTGATTTTGAAAACAACGGTTCTGCGATTACATCATTAAAAAATGATATAGATGTAAAGAAAAAAGAGTACGATGAGGCTAAGAAAGCGTACAATGATTTTCATGACGGAGAATATAAAACTGCGGTTAAAACCAAAAAAGAGACTGCAGATGCGTATAATAAGGCTGAAAAAGCAGCTAACAGCGCAAAAGGAGAGTACGAAACAGCACAAGCCGGAACTAAAAAGGCTCAAGATGCGTTAAATAATCTTAAAGAAGTTAAGGATCCCGGACAAGAACCGGAAGATGAAACTCAAAAGGCTCAATGGAAAGCCGACAAGCAAGCCTATGATGATTATGTTAACGAGAAGAAAAGACTTGAGAGTGAATTAGAAACGGCACAAGGGACAGAAAAAGAAAAGAAAGAGGCTTATGATAAAGCTGAAACAGCCAAAAAAGAAGCTCAGGATGCCAGAGACGAGGCTGTAAAAGCGTTTAATGAGGCTGATTCTGCCGATAAAGCAAATAAAGCAACCATGAATGCGGCGGAGGATGATTACAAGCGAGTAAAATCCGACAATGAAAAAGAAATAAAAAGATATGAATCTGCTAACTCTAAGTTGGAAACGGCAATAAAGAATGGTAACAAAGCGCTTGGAAGTTATTCGGTATAGATTTTTAAAAAGAGAGTTTTGAAACTCTCTTTTTAGTTGGTCTAAATTATTTTGTTGTTTGCCAAATGAGAAGTTATTTAATTTTATAATAGGGCTTGAAGTTTTTAGATACATGTTGTATAATAATGGAGTAATCAACAAATTGGAGGATAAACTTATGAACAACTTTTTTAACCCGACTAGGGGGGGGGGGCGTTAGGTTCCAAAGGTAGTGAGGACGCGGTTTTAGGTCTTAAAAATTTTGGTTGGGCGTCAAAAACCTGTCATTCTGAAACGCCGAAGGCGGGTTCAGAATCTGTTAATGCCCACGATTTAAAGCCCACATTAAACGCGAAAGATACCCTTTGTATTGGTGCGCTCCTGCACCGCCGGCAAATTTTTGATTGGAAACATCATGCTTTAGTGTTAATATCTTACGTCAAAAATTTGCGAAATAGGCGGTCTCTTTTGGTGCCCCTCAGG
>JAFUZZ010000130.1 GCA_017476325.1 bacterium
AACTTTTGACATGATTTTCTCCTTCTAAATAAGTTCCGTTAACAATAATATTAGCACAAATATATAAAAAAGGTTATATTTTGAAAATTTTGGGAAATATAAATAAGCATGGGAAAATCGCAACAAAGTAAAAAAAATTTTTCATTACTGCCAATATTATTTGTGGCAGCAATTTCGCTGTTAATTTCTTTTGTTGTACATAAATCCTCAGTGAATATGAATAACAGAGATAGTGCTTACTACGAAAATAATCTCTTGAGAGATAATTACCCTTATAAAAAAGATTTAAACTACAAACGTAAAATAATCAACGACGCGGAAAAATACTCTCTCGCGGATTTGGATTTTATTGTAGGACCTCAAGAACTTGAACATTTTTTACAAAATTACAACGATGATTTTTCATTTTATGCCTACGATAAATACAATCCTCCAAAAAATTTCCACTTAACGGAAAAGAAACTAAGAGCAAACCTAAATCTTCATTCTTTAATCTCTGACGGAAACATGAATATAAAAGATATTCTTAATGAAGCCGCTGATTACGCTGATGCCGTTTCAAAAGAATATCCCGGACAGTATTATCTTTTAGCAATCACTGACCTTAACACAATCGCAGGATGCAAATATATAATTGATACAGTGACTTCAAATAAAGATAAGTACAAAAATTTAAAAATTGTATTGGGTGTCGAAATCCCTACAACAATGCAGCCAAATGACAAACTAAATCAATCCTCTAAAGTTAATATTTTGGCTTTGTGTATAAATCCGTTTGATAAAAAAATGAAAAAAGAATTTTCCGGCGGATTTTTGGGAAGTTCCAAAAACAAAGAACGATACTTTGATGAAACAACGGATTTTTTAAATTCACAGGAAAACTTAGTTTACGGAATTGCCAAACCCTTACAAGAAGATAGCGGCTCTTTTCGTCAAAACATTCTAAATCTTGATGGAGTGCTTACACATTATGTTAATAAATGCCCTAATGCAGTTAAATTTGTCGAAGCCTACTATTCTCCGTATATTTACCATAGAACTCCCGAAACGAATTACATGTTTGAGATTTCGGACATACTTAATCTATATAAAATCGGGAGTTTAGAACTTATGAGCGACAGTATTTTCAATCCGTATTAATAGAATACTATAAAATAATCTTCTTCGGGAACAACTTGAACTTCACCGCCGCGAACAAAAACAGCGAGAAAATCAAGGTATGAAATAAGCGTGTTGTGTGGATTTCCCTCTTTTTTAATTTCGCCTTTCAGCGGAATTGTCTCTCCAAATACGTCGGTAGTTTCAAATTCACCCATTGTCATTTTCGCCTGTAATCCCATAAGTTTATTTGGAGTAATCGACAAGACTTTACCTTTAACAGGTGTATTTCGTTTGATAACCAGGGCATCATTTTCAAACACATCGCGCGAAGTTACGAATTTAACGTCACTACCGACTTTTAAAGATTTTTTTGAGGTTGTTATTTTTTTTACGGGAGTAATTCTGACAGGAGTACCCTTAAAAATAATGTCTTCCGTCAAATTTCCCTGATATACTTCAACAGCTTGAACACTCAAAAAAGTTAAGCATAAAATTAAAAAACTTATTAAATACTTCATAATAATATAAGAATATACCAAATAAATTTAAAAATCAATGAAAGAAAAGAGATTGACCAAGCTTTGAACTGAAACCATAAAATCGTACATGACGAAAGTCTAAAAATTCGAAAAAGGCTGTTTCTATTGGTCCCCATCATGGGGTTGAAATTTTTTGAGGCATGTGGTGCATATATCGTCAGAAACGGTTATGTTATGGATTATTAATAATATATAAATAATATATTAATAATAAAAATTATAAATTCTGTAAAACAGCGGGTCGTTTGTCACCCGCTATTTTTATAACAAATGCATGGGGTTGCTTTTTTCTTTTGTTACAAGTATAATTTTTTTATAAAGTATAACGGGTGTAATTTTTACACGTAATTAACAGACGATAAGGAAAATTTCCGCCTCGTCACAAGTATAGGATGTAAGAAAATGACAATAACTTTTCAAGAACTTGTTTTTAATTTATCAAAATTTTGGTCTGATAACGGTTGTATAATTCAACAACCTTATGACATTGAAAAAGGTGCATCAACGATGAACCCTGCAACATTCTTGCGTTCGCTTGGTCCCGAACCTTGGAACACCGCAATGATTGAACCTTGCAGACGTCCTACCGATGCCCGTTATGGCGAAAACCCTAACCGTTTGGGTCATTATTATCAATATCAGGTTATTTTAAAACCGTCTCCTGAAAACGCACAGGAACTCTATTTGAAGAGCTTGGAGGCTATAGGTATTGATTTGACAAAACATGATGTCCGTTTTGTTGAAGATAATTGGGAATCTCCAACTCTCGGTGCCGCAGGTGTAGGCTGGGAAGTTTGGCTCGATGGCATGGAAATTACTCAGTTTACCTATTTTCAACAAGTTGGCGGTTTGGAAATTAAACCCGTTGCTCTTGAATTGACTTACGGGCTTGAAAGACTCGCTATGTATCTGCAAAATGTTGATTCCGTTTATGACTTGCAATGGAACGAAAAACTAAAATATGGTGAAATTTTCTTGCAAAACGAAGTCGAACAGTCTAAATATAATTTTGAGGTTTCTAATTCCGATATGTTGTTTACTATGTTTGACCTTTGTCAAAAAGAAGTTGATAACTGTGTTGAATCAGAACTTGTTTTACCTGCTTATGACTACGTTTTAAAATGTTCACACACTTTCAATCTTCTCGATGCAAGAGGCGTAATCAGTAAAGATGAAAGAATTAATTTCATAAACAGAGTAAGAACTATGGCAGCATCTGTTGCTAAGTTGTATGTAGAGCAAAGGGAAAAAATGGGATTTCCTTTGTGCAAATAAATAAAGGTTAAGTTGGAAGTATAAATGGCAAAAAACTCTTACAGAGCGAGTTTCACAAAAAGATTTCTTCAAATGATGGTTAAAAGAAAAAATCCTGATGAAATGCTCGAAGAATCTAAAAAAGAAAGTCTTGAAAAAACACTCGGATTATTTGATATAATCATTCTGGGTATAGGTGCAATAATCGGTTCAGGTATCTTCGCCGTTGTCGGAATTGCCGCGGCAGGCGGGCCTGAAAGCGTAGGAGCAGGTCCCGCGCTGATGCTTTCCATGGTAATTGCCGCAATCGCTTGTGTGTTTTCGGCACTTTGCTATTCCGAATTTGCATCAATGATTCCTGTTGCGGGCGGTGCTTATATCTACACTTACGCAACTTTGGGTGAGTTTATCGCATGGATGGTAGGTTGGATTTTAATGCTTGAATATGCAATCGGCTACATTGCCGTTGCATGTGCATGGTCAAATCACTTTATGCAGTTTATAAGAGGGTTTGAGGCGTATTTGCCTGCATGGGTTGTTAATCCTCCGATTTGGCTTGTTAACGATTATCGTTCCGCTCAAATGCTCGTTGAGTCTAACGGACTTGATGCGTCAGTAATCCCGACTTTCATGGGAATGCCGATTTGCATTAATATTCCCGCTATATTAATTATTGCGATTATTACCGCTATTTTAGTTAAGGGAACAAGAGATTCTGCGAGAATGGCTGGCGTTATGGTGTTTATTAAAATGGCGGTAATTACTTTGTTTATTTTGGTCGGTGCATTTTATGTAAAGCCTGAGAATTGGACACCGTTTGCACCAAACGGATTTGACGGCATCTTTATGGGTGCGTTTATAATCTTTTTTGCATACATCGGATTTGATGCCCTTGCAACAACCGCCGAAGAGTGTAAAAATCCCCAAAGAGATTTACCAATCGGGATTATCGGTTCTTTGGTAATTACAACAGTTATATATGTCTTGGTTGCACTTGTGCTAACAGGCATGCAGCCTACAAGCGGAGTTGAGGTTCCTGTCGGATTTTTAAAAGCTCCAATGGCTTATGTAATGACAGAAGTCGGTCAAAATTGGGTTTCAGGTTTTATTTCTGTTGGTTCGCTTGCCGGATTAACATCTGTGCTTTTGGTGTTGCAACTTGCGGCTACAAGAATTTTGTTTGCAATGAGCAGGGATAATTTCTTGCCGCCTCAATGTCAACATTTACACAAAAAATTCCACACTCCGCACGTTTTGACTATAGGACTTGGGATTGTTTGTATAATAGGCACTTTAATTCTGGATTTGAATGCTGCCGCAGAACTATGTAATTTCGGAACATTCACTTCGTTTATTATAATTTGTATTGCTGTTATGATTTTGAGAAAAACAGACCCTGACAGAGAAAGACCGTTCAAAGTTCCGTTTGTTCCGCTGTTCCCGATTTTGGGAGTGTTGCTTTGCGGAGGGTTAATGCTTTATTCAATGCAGTTTTTAACGACATCAACTTTGCTTTTCCCTGCTTGGTTGGGTGTCGGAGCATTGATTTATTTGCACTACGGATATAAAAAGAACAGAGTTGTTGAAATTTTTGACGAAAGAAAAAAAAGACTGGACGAAAGAAAAAATAAACAATGAAGATTTTAAAAACCATATTTTCAAACATGTTAAAAGTTAAAAATCCCGACGCATTAATAGCAGAGGGGAAAAAGTCAGAGTTAAAAAAGACTCTGAACGTGTTTGATTTAATAATAATCGGGATAGGAGCCGTAGTTGGAACGGGAATTTTTACGATTATCGGAAGTGCTATTCAAGGCGGCCCTGAAGGTATCGGAGCAGGTCCTGCTATTATCATATCAATGGTTTTGGCGGCATTTTCATGCGTGTTTTCGGCGCTTTGTTATTCCGAAATCGCGGCGATGATTCCTGTTGCCGGTAGTGCTTATACATACACTTATGCAACGATGGGTGAATTTATGGCATGGATGGTCGGTTGGATATTAATGCTTGAATATGCAATCGGAAACATTACCGTCGCTTGTGCTTGGACAGGGTATTTAACGCAATTATTAAAGGGGTTTAAAAATATTTTACCGGATTTTATTTTAAATTTCCCTATTTGGTTAAGATATGATTACCGTTCGTTGGCAGTTATGTGTGACAAATACGGATGGGATGTACACGATAAAATTCCTTTCATCGGGAACTTACCTGTTGCAATGAATTTGCCTGCGATTTTTATTGTACTTATATTAACGCTTATTTTGATAAAAGGGGTTAAGGAGTCAACAAGATTTGCAAGTATAATGGTCGGTGTAAATTTATTTATAATCACATCGTTTATTCTTGTCGGAGCATTTTATGTAAAACCTGAGAATTGGACACCATTTGCACCAAACGGATTTGAGGGTATCTTTATGGGTGCATTTATAATCTTTTTTGCATATATTGGGTTTGATGCCGTATCAACAGCGGCTGAAGAAACTAAAAATCCGCAAAGAGATTTGCCTATCGGAATTTTGGGTACATTGATAATTTGTACTCTTTTGTATGTAGGTGTTGCGTTGGCATTGACCGGAATTGTACCGTTTGGCTCTATTGATACACAGGCTCCGATTGCGCATGCAATGCGTTATATCGGAAAAGATTGGTTTGCGGGATTTATTTCTGTTGGTGCGCTGTGTGGTTTAACTTCGGTTTTGTTGATTTACCAACTTGGAACAACAAGAATTTTATATGCAATGAGTCGTGACGGATTTATTCCTAAAGCATTTAGGGTTGTTCACAAAAAATTCAGAACTCCGCATATTTTGACCTGGTTTTCAGGTTTGTTGGTAATTGTGTGTTCTCTGTTTATGGACTTAAATATTTCCGCAGAACTATGTAATTTTGGAACATTTACATCGTTCATAATAATTTGCATAGCGGTTTTAATTTTGAGAAAAACTGATCCTGACAGAGAAAGACCGTTTAAGGTTCCGTTTGTTCCGTTATTTCCGATATTGGGAATTATTTGTTGCGGCGGACTAATGATTTATTCAATGGGTTCATTAAAGACATCAACAACAATGTTTCCGTTATGGTTATTGATAGGATTCTTGATATACGCACTATATAGCTACGGACAACAAAGACGTATTGAAGAGCGCCAAAGGATTATGCAGGCAAAAGCCGATGCAATAAAAGCACAAAAAGAGGCTTGAAGTTTTTTCGAACATGGTATATAATGTAATTGTTATTAGAAACTTATGAAAAATTTATTCACCCAACCAGGGGGGGGGGCGTTAGGTTCCAAAGGTAGTGAGGACGCGCTTTTAGGTTCTCGAGAAAATGGGAGCATAAGCCTCAAAGATAGTCAAGGAGTGGATTTTGCTCTTGAGGATAAGGGGGCACTAGGTTCCAATATTAGTAAAGACGCGGATTTAGGTCTTAAAAATTTTAATGGGGCGTCAAAAACCCGTCATTCTGAAACGCCGAAGGCGGGTTCAGAATCTGTTACCCTTGCGTCAAATAAACAGACCCTGATGTCTACCGACGACAGGCTCACTCGTTTCGGTCAACCTCAACGGTTCGCTTTGTCCCGAGTTCAGGGTGACGGATGGAGTTCCAATTCCGAAGTGATCGCAAAACACACCTATTCATGTCATTGCGAGGAGTGCGTCAGGACGACGTCGCAATCTTATGACATAGGATCGAGACGCTCCCGTTGGTCGCTCGCGATGA
>JAFUZZ010000131.1 GCA_017476325.1 bacterium
CTCTCTAACGCATTAAAGAATACCGAAGCTACAGAACAAACAAAATTCTATAAATTATCAGAAACAGATTTCAAATCAAAATTCGAAAGCCATCTTAAAACAACAGGATGCGACGCAGATGCTGGCGATACAAACTTTACTCCGAACGTGTGCCTTGCGGACGGTTCACAATTTGCATACGGAACATTTGACGAGTCATGCACAGACAACATTTGTGACACACTAACAATCGACACAAACGGAAAGAAAGGTCCGAACACGGCAGGCAAAGACAGGTTTACGATGAACCTGACACCAAACGGACTTAAAGCACTCGGTGAGTCCGACACATGCAGTACCGGACTTGATTGCGGAGCGTATATTCTTGCACACCACAAACTTTGGACGGGAGAAACTAACAGCACTCCTGTCGCCGTAGTGCCAACTAAAGAAACTTGTTATGCTTTGCTTGCCCCGGGACCGGCAGCAGAAATTGAAGAATTAGATGCTGCTTGTTATCCCGCTGATTCAACTTGTCCTGTGTATGTATTTTTTGAGGGTCAAACTGTATGTACTGACATTTATCTTGAAATAGAAATTGAAGTTAATAACGGAGACCCATGTACTGTTGAGGGTGCAACAACAGAGGAGTCACCCGGAGCTTCAAATTATGCAGTATGTACCGATGGAAAATGGGTTAAATAATAGCTTTAGACTTTTTAACAATGGGATGTCCAAGAGGGCATCCTATTGTTTCTATTTATCCTCCTTAGGAGTTGATACAAATTTTATCTTTTGATGTATAATAGTTTTATGAAAAAGAAACTACTTGTAATTTCCGGCTCGTCCGGAGTCGGCAAGGGAACCGTACTTAAAGAAGTTCTCAAAACCCGGAACGATATAAAATATTCAATTTCCTGCACTACTCGCAATCCACGCGAGGGTGAAGTTCATGGGCAGCACTATTTCTTTTTATCAAAAGATGACTTTATGAACGATGTTAAAAAAGGCAATTTTTTGGAGTGGGCAGAATTCTCCGGAAACTTTTACGGGACAAATAGAGAGTTGGTTCAAAAAATGCTTAATGACGGTTTCAACGTAAGTCTTGAAATTGAAACCGATGGCGCAATGCAGGTTAAGAAAAAAGTTCCAGATTGTACGATGATTTTTATCGCTCCACCAAGTATTGAAGAACTTGAACGCAGGCTAAGAGGTCGAAATACCGAAACAGAGGAGGCTATCCAAAAACGCTTGAAGATGGTTAAAATAGAACTTGAACGATCTAAAAACTATGACTACATAGTTATAAACGATGAGGTTAGCAAAGCTGCGGCAAAAATTTTGGAGATTATTGATGCTTAGCGGTAAAAATATTTTGCTCGGAATTTGCGGCGGAATTGCCGCTTATAAAATTTGTTTTTTGATACGAAAATTTAAACAAAACGGTGCAAATGTTCAAGTTGTTGCAACTCCAAACGCTTTGAATTTTGTAACGAAATTGACGCTTCAAACTCTCTCTCAAAACGAAGTAAAAGTTGATGAATTTGAAAAAATCAAAAACTTTTCACCCGAACATATTTCTTTTGCCGACTCATCAGATATTTTTGTAATCGCTCCCGCAACGGCAAATACAATTTCTAAAATAGCAAACGGAATTTGCGATAATCTCTTAACGTCTGTTGCCTGTGCTTTTACAAAGCCGATGATATTTGCCCCTGCAATGAACACTAACATGTGGAAGAATTCGGCTGTTCAAAAAAATATTCAAACTTTAAAAAATAAGGGATTTAGGTTTTGCGACCCCGAAAGCGGTTTTCTTGCATGCGGATATAACGGTCAAGGCAGACTTTGCGATGTAGAAAAAATTTTTAATAAAGTTGTTGAAACTCTTAAAAACGGTTCAAAACTAAAAGGGAAAAAAATCGTTGTAACGGCAGGCGGAACACGGGAAAAAATAGATTCTGTGAGGTTTTTGTCAAACTATTCTTCAGGGAAAATGGGAATTGCAATCGCCGATACGGCATACAACCAAGGGGCAGAGGTTGTTTTAATTTCGACAGTTAAAACGTCCAAACCTTATAAGGTTGTTAATGTTGATTCAGCGCTTGAAATGAAAGACGCCGTTGAAAAAGAATTTTCTGACTCAAATTGTCTTATAATGGCTGCTGCTGTTGCCGATTACCGAGCAAAAGAAATTGCGGAACAAAAAATAAAAAAAACTGATGAAGACGAAATAACATTAACGTTTGTAAAAAATCCTGATATTTTGAAAGAAATTTGTACCAAAAAAGGTTTAGAACAAATCGTAATAGGATTTTGTGCCGAAAGTCAGAATTTGATTGAAAATGCAAAAGAAAAAATATTGGCAAAAGGTTGTAACTTTTTGGTAGCAAATGATATTTCACGAAAAGATACCGGTTTTTCAAGCGACTACAACGAGGTGTTAATTCTTGATAAAAACGGAAACATTAACAAATTGGAAAAAACTTTAAAAACAGAAATAGCAAAAGAAATTTTGAAAGTTTTGTATTGCGATTAAGCTAAAAATAAACCCCGCCAAGATTTAAGACTTAGGCGGGGTAATATTTAGTCATTTTCAACACATAAAACTTGTGCACCGGCATAACCCATTTCTGCATACGGCGTAATTGTAGAACTACTATCATTACTGTTGTAATCGGTTATTTTATTTCCCTCTACCCAAAAGAAACCTTTTCCTAAGCCATTTTCTCTAAAGTTTTGATACTCTTCAATCGTCATAAGGTGCATGCCTTTTGCTATACAAGCGTTTGAGGCTAATTCTCCGTCCTCATCCCATTTTCCTTGTATGCTACCATTACTATAGGTTGTGTATTTTGTACCATACCTTGTCAATACAGTATTATTGGCTAAAGTACAACTTGCACTATTGTTACTTTTACATGTTGCAAGCCGCTCCGCATTTTTTTCATCCATTGTCATTTCTACACAACTTGAACCGGACAGTTTATAATCGTAAGAACATTTTGTACATGTGCTTACCCCGTCTGTTTCTTCACAATTTTGAGTATTAGCATCTACACACACGCCATTTGCAAGCAGATTAGTGTTTTCACATTCCGTGCAGCTTACCCCGTCCGATGTCTGACAGTGTAAAGATGTTTTGCTTACACACTCATTGTCTACAAGCAGGTTATCTGTTGTACACTTCGTGCACGTAGTTCCACTGTAGGTGTCACACGTGTTTTCTCGAATATCCCTGCAACTCGTTCCGTTGTTTTGATACCCGTTCTCACATTGTGAACACTCTCCGTTATCGTACGCCGTACAGTTGTTAATCAG
>JAFUZZ010000132.1 GCA_017476325.1 bacterium
CGGAAGTCCTGCTCACTATCGGCATCCCTGGCGTAATCGCAGTAATGACAGTACCTACCCTAATGCAAAACAGTCAAAACAAAGAACTCGTTTCCAAATACATTAAAACCAACAACGTTTTAACTAACGCCTACAAAGAAGCCGAAGCCGTTAGTACCTTACAATTATACAAACAATCTCCCGATAAGTAATGAGTGTGTAAGCAAAACTTCTTTACACTGTCAGACATCAAACGGTGTAAGCTGCACGGAGTGTAACAGCGATTATCACGATGAAAACGGAACGTGTGCAAAAGGTTACGTTGAAAACTGCTCGGTTTACGACGGGGAAAATTGTACACAATGTAACAGTGCGGATTTAGCGGTGTCTTTAGAGGGTAATTGTATTGCAGGAAAAACGGTTAACAATATTCCTCTTTATAAAATTGGAGATTATTATATTTCATCACCTTTAATCCGGGAAAGTTCAGATCCTCCGGCTAATAACGATTATCATCAAGCGGCAATTAATGATTGTATTAGTAGAGGATTGCATGCTGCAACGTTGGAAGAGTTACGAAATATAAGAACCTACTGCGGTACGGAGGGTGCTCCGTCATGCGATACTTGGTATTGGGCTTCTGAAAGTACAGAGGTTCCAGGCTACCCGGGCTATTACTATTGTTTGGATTTTAGTTATAATAGAGAGTATGATTATAATCTTCCAATACATAACTCTCCGTATTTATGTGTTGAATAGATTTAATTAGATTAGAGATAAGCTTGGTTTTTAAACTGATATATAAATTTATTAAGAGGCTTTAATAAGAAGAAATTTTACTATTAAGCCTCTTTTGTTTATAAAAATATATAATGCTTATCAAAAATCTTGACTTCAAAAAAAATATCATTAAAAAAAGCATGTGTTGTTAAAAAATAATTCATCCAAATGGATGAATGAAAAGGAGCAAAAATAAGTCATAATGTGTGTGAAGTAGAAGCAGGAAAATATGCCTTTCAGGTACAGATTACAAAAAATACTCGAATTTAGAATTCGTAAAAAAGAAGCGCAGTTGATGGCTGTGCAACGTGCTCAAGAGGCATACGCGGCTGCTAAAATGAATACACAAAAAAACATGGAAGAACTCCAAGCAACCATTGCACAAAAAAAATCGGCTGACTTCTCAATGTATGAATCCTATGACAAATATATCCATCACCTTTGGGAAAAAGATGTTCACCTGAGACAAGTGGAAGCCGAAAAACAAGAGGCAATTAAGATTGAACAACAAAAACTTGTTGAGTGTGAAATGGAAGTTAAGGTTCTTGAAAAACACAAAGAAAAGTGCAGAGATATTTATAAAGAGGAAGAAAAAGCCGCAGAATTGAAGGAAATGTCCGAAGTCGGTGTTCAAAAATTCTTTATAAGATCGAGAGACGAAAAAGAAGAACAAGAAATATTAGAACAATTAAAACAACAGGAGAGATAATGGAAACACAAGCAGTAACAACACCACAAGTTAATACACAAGCCCCTATTGCATCACAGCCGACAATTTCAAAAGATACAAATTTGGTCTCTGAAGCAAACAGTTTTCAAAACACCCTGAAAGATTTGGATGTTACAAATCCTGTTGCGGAAATAAAAACTCCCCATGCAAATGGAGAAGAAGTAAAATCCGAAGTTAAAAATAGTGTTCAGCCGGAGACTACAAATGCAACTAAGCAAATGCTTTCCTTGCCGGAAATGATTGTAACAAATAAACAATCTGAGGTAAAAGACTCTGCTATAAAAAATATTAACGATATTCAAAATGTTGCCTTGCAAATGCAGGAAAAACCAATGAAAACGAATGTAAATTCTGATAAACAAGAAATTAACCACGTCCAAAAACAACCCGCAATTTCCGAGCCGCAACAAGAAATTTTTGACGCAAAACAAAAAACGGAAATTGCTTACGATAAAAAAGTTTTACCGCTTGTAACGGATATTAAACCGAAACGCGAAGTAAATAAAGAAAAAGCGTTACAAGCGGTAAAACCAAGACCGGAAAACCACGTCCAAAAACAACCCGCAATTTCCGAGCCGCAACTATTAGAAGAAAAAATGACTTTTTCTCATAAAGAGCGTTTAGCAAATCCGGAATTAAACACCGATTTGCTTGGCAACGAAGTTGAAAAACAAATCGGTGTTCAAAATCCGCTGATTGCAAGCATTGAACATAATCAACTTAAAGAAGCAAAAATGCCTTGGAAACATTGTCTGATTTAAACTCAAAAATTTCTGCGATTAATTCTATTACAACGACAAAAACCACTCAAACAAAATCATCGCTTGGTTCGATTAAAGTTAGTGCCGAAGATGCAAGTTTCTTTGCAAAATTAGTTGAAAATTCAAATAATGCAAACACTGTTCAAACAAATGTGACGGTTAATACTAACACAAATCAGGTTAATCTTGCGGACGCTAAAGCTCAAGCCGCACAACAATCAAGTGCCGCTGTATCGCAAGCCCTTATTGAAAAATTACAAGACTCTATGAATACAAACAAATCGTTTAGGGTCGATTTTGATAAAGATGTCGCAGTTATTATGAGGGTTGATTCTAACGGAGTTTTATCCGCAAACTTTATCCCCGGAAGTTCTGCCGTTGAACAGGCTTTGAGAAATAACCTTGCTGAACTTAGACAAACTTTTAATGAAAAAGGACTTGAATATAACGAACTGTCTTATTCAAGCAGACAGCAAAAACATCAACAAAAACAACAACGTAACCAAAAAGGAGGCAGAGATGAATGATTCATTTGTAACGGCTCTTAACGTACAGAAAGCAACAGCAACATGGGTTGACGTAATTACCGACAACCTTGCTAATTGCTATACTCCGGGTTTTAAAGAAACTCAGGTTTCATTCTCAACATTTCTTGACGGTGCGGTGATGGATAACCCTAATAAAAAGTTCTCACAAGGTAAATCAACACCGGGTACATCAAACTCAAACCTTTTCTTAGAAGGTAACGGTTTCTTTGTTGTGAAAGATGACAAAGGCAGAAATATTTACACAAGAGTCGGTGAATTTACTTTTGACAGAGAAGGTGTATATAAGAATAAACAGGGACAAAAGGTACAAGCCTACATTTTGAACGAAAAGGGCGAAATTATGGCAGGTACAAGAAGAATTGACTCTGACCTTTATGAGCAAACAATGGCAAAAGGCGGAGCTATGAATATTCCGACAACCGATGTTAAATTGTGGATTGATCCGAATAACGGCAAATATCTCGGTAAATATGATGACTACGAAATTAAAGAAGACGGCGTTTTATACGGAAAAGCGGACAGCGGTAAAAAAACAGTACCTTTGTACAAAATTGCAAACTTTAATTTCCACAACAATGCCGGATTGTATGAAATCAAAGACGGATATTTTATTGAAACCGAAGAGTCAGGTAAACCGGTTATGGGAAAAGGTGAAATCCGCTCAGGGCTTTTGGAACTGTCAAACGTAGATTTCAAGGGCGGCGTTTCTCAATATCAACAAGCAAAAATGCAGCTTGAACTTACAAATAAACTTATTTCATCAAACAAACAACTTTTGGAAGAAGCATTAAAACTGGTAGGTTCATAAAATTTAAACTAAACACTCACACAGACTCCATTTTAAGGGATAAGGGATTTTACATTCACCAAATCCCTTTTATTTTTGGAAATTATAGCCGGAGGGTGTTCACACTAAATATAAAAAATTACGTCATTAAGAGGCATAAAGTGACGAAGTAATCCTTAACAAATTTTGTTTGGTATTGCTTCTCTACGTTCGCAATGACGTAAAGTGTGAACACTGTCTAATTATTTATATCTTCAGTTTTGAAGGAGTTATATCCCTCATAATTGTAACTTGTGTCAAGCCCTTTCATGTAAACTTCTCTATTATCCGTTTCATCTGTTAAAGCATTTTTTAAAAGAGTTTTAATCTCAATAGTTTTAATCGGACTGCGTTCCATTGCAAACAAGTAGTCCTCCTTGTCAACTTTGCTCCAATCAATAACTTTTCCGATTTCTTTTTTTAATATTAAATCAAGCCAAATTCGCATGCTTCTGCCGTTTCCTTCTAGAAAAGGGTGAGCAATATTCATTTCGATGTATTTTTCAATAATTTCATCGAAATTTGATTGAGGCATTTTGTCTATCTGTTTTAATGCCGTTTCAAGATATATTGCGGATGCAAAGCGAAAATTCCCTTTTGCAATGTTTACGGTTCTGATTTGTCCCGCAAAATAATAAATATCTTCAAACATAACCTTATGAATTTGGGAAAGAGAGTCAAAAGTTCCCGCCGCAAGAGTGTTTAAATAGCCGTTTTCAAATATTTCAATCGCTTTTCGCTTGCTTATTTTTTCTTCATTTATTGCAAGTTCAGTTGAGTTTTTAATACCGAGTTTGTTTTCTAAAACCATAAAACCTCTGTATTATTTATTTTTTCTTTTGTTGTATTCTTCGATGAAGCTTGTATCAAACTTCCCTGACATAAATACTTCGTCCTCAATAATATCCTGATGGAACGGAAGAGTTGTTTCAACGCCGGTAATGACAAACTCCTTCAAGGCGCGGTACATTCTGCGTCTTGCTTCGTGTCTGTCACGTCCCCAACAAATTACTTTTGCTATCATTGAATCGTAGAACGGCGGAATTGAATATCCTTGATATACGTGAGAATCAACTCTGACGCCAAATCCTCCGGGCGGTACGTAGGCATCAATTTTGCCCGGACAAGGTATAAAGTTCTTTTCGGGATTTTCTGCGTTAATACGACATTCAATAGCATGTCCTCTCAAAATAATGTCATTTTGAGTGAAACTCAACTTTTCACCTGCCGCAACATAAATCTGTTCTTTTAAAATATCAACATTTGAAATCATTTCTGAAACACAATGTTCAACTTGAATACGGGTATTCATTTCCATAAAATACCAGTTTCCGTCATTGTCTAACAGGAATTCAAGCGTTCCGGCACCCTCGTATTTAATTGCTTTTGCCGCACGAATTGCAGCCGTACACATTTTTTCTCTGGTTTTAGGTGTAATAGCAACAGACGGCGTTTCTTCAATAAGTTTTTGGTGTCGTCTTTGGATTGAGCAGTCTCTTTCTCCGAGATGCACAACATTTCCGTACTTATCACCCAAAATTTGGACTTCAATATGATGCGGGTTTTCGATGTATTTTTCACAGTAAACATCATCGTTTGAAAAGTTGTTAAGAGCCTCTTGTTTGCAAATAGTAAACATAGATTCCAATTCATCGTCTTTGCGAACAATTCTCATGCCTTTTCCGCCGCCGCCGGCACTTGCTTTAATTATAATAGGATAACCGACTTTTTTAACAAACTCTTTAATATCGTCAATGTTATTGACAATTCCCGTTCCCGGAGTAACGGGAACATCGTTTTCAATCATTGTTTTGCGGGCATTTGATTTATCACCCATAAGCCTTATGGAGTCGGCTGTCGGACCGATGAATTTTATACCGTGTTTTGAGCAAATATCGGCAAAATCTGCGTTTTCGGATAAGAAACCGTAACCCGGGTGAATGGCGTCCGCTCCGCACATCAGTGCTGTTGAAATGATGGCCGGAATGTTCAAATAGCTTTTAGAACTTTGATAAGGTCCGATACAGTAAGCCTCTGTTGCAAGACTGACATGCAACGCCTCAGCATCTGCCTGAGAATATACGGCAACTGTCGGAATACCTATTTCGCGGCAAGCTCTGATTATTCTAACCGCTATTTCACCGCGGTTTGCAATAAGTACCTTTTTAAACATATACTTTCACCTATTCAACGTACATTAACGTTTGTCCAAATTCGACGGCTTCTCCGTTTTGAACGCAAATTTCAACTATCTTACCGGAAATATCTGATTCAATTTCGTTCATTAGTTTCATTGCTTCGATAATGCAAACTACCTGACCTTCAGCAACGACGTCCCCGATTTCGACATAAGGAGATGCCGTTGGGGAAGATGATGAATAGAAAGTCCCAACCATAGGAGATGTAATTTTACGTCTTGTATCGGTTTTTGGCCTTGGCTGATCCGCGCTCACAGCGGATACTGCTGTCAAAGGTGCAGCAGGTGCAGACATAACGCAGCTTTCTTTCTTAATCACGATTTCCTTATCGCCGTTTTTAACCGAAATTTCAGTCAAATTATTTTCATTTAAAAGATTAATCAACTCTTTAACGTTATCTTTATTATACATATTTAATTTCCTCTAAAGACTAGCAACGGTCAAGATATTCATTAGTTCTTGTATCAACTCTGATTCTGTCACCGTTTTGAACAAAGAAAGGAACGTTTACAACGGCACCTGTTTCAAGGGTAGCACGTTTTGTACCGCCTTGAGCAGTATTTCCTTTTTCGGCAGGAGGAGTATCAGTAACTTCCAATTCAACTTGGAACGGCAAATCAACACCGATGATTTTGCCATCGTGAGTCAAAATAGACACATTCATATTTTCTTTCAAATATTTAATTCCGTCCCCGATTTGAGCCTCAGTAACGTTGATTTGTTCATAAGTTTCAACATCCATCATAACGTAATCGGCACCTTCTTTATAAAGATACTGCATTTCTTTTCTGTCAAGCATAGCTTTAGCGACTTTTTCGCCTGCTCTGAAAGTTCTTTCAACAACTTGACCTGTTTCAATTTTTTTAAGTTTAGTTTTTACAAACGCAGCACCCTTACCCGGTTTTACGTGTAAAAATTCTATTACAGACCAAAGTCCGTTATCCAATTCAAGTGTCAAACCTGTTTTCAAATCGTTTACTGAAATCATAAAATAGTAACTCCTTTTTCTATTAACTCGATTATAATAACACGAACAAAATTATTTTCAAATTACTTAGCAAACTATTTTTACAAATTAAAATATTTCGCACAAGAGGGGTGTGCAAGTTCAAACACATATTAGACAAAAGTAGTCTAATATTATAGCACACACAGCCCGAATTTTTCGAGTGAATAAATCAAGTAAGTTGGGAAAAAACGTGAGTCGAAAAATTCGAAAAAGGCTGTTTCTGTTGGTCCCCATCATGGGGTTGATTTTTTTGAAACATGGGTTATAATGATAATGTTATTAGTAAACGGAGGTTAAAAACATGAAAAATTTATTGACCCGAGCAGGGGGGGGGACGTTAGGTTCCAAAGGTAGTCAA
>JAFUZZ010000133.1 GCA_017476325.1 bacterium
TGATAAACTATATGCTATAAAAAACAAGTACGCACAATAAAGTTAGATACTATCTAAAAGGAAAGTAATATGACAAATACTAAAGAAGAACTATTAAAACAATTTTATGAAACAGGATTTGAATACACCCTATCTTTAATAAACGGTAAATATAAATTAACTGTTTTGTACGCTTTGTCTTTATTTAAAGTTATCAGATATAACGAAATGAAACGGTTAGTCGGCGTTGTTTCACATAAAACATTAAGTACAACCCTAAAAGAACTTGAAAAAGACGATTTAATTATAAGAAAAGAATATCCCCAAATTCCGCCAAAGGTTGAGTATTCTTTATCGAATAAGGGAGAATCTTTAATTCCTATCTTAAATAAAATGTGCATTTGGGGAAAGAAACATAAAACATAATTGTTAAGTTTTGTCTTGGTAAGTTTATACTAACAAATTAAAAAGAGAGTTATTTAATAAATTAAAGAGGTTTCAATTACATATTTTTACTATTTTTCTTAATTTTTATAAATTTGTCATCATTTTTCTTGTTTAAAACAGCAGTAACAAGGTATTCACCTTGTCCGGATATATCAAAACTCGGGTTTAAAATCTAACCAGATTTTATTCGTTATAATTACACAAATGATAGTTATAACAAGTGATATAAGAGTTCTCTTTTTCATGTCTTTACCGATTATTTACATATATTTTTAATATTTTTTCTTGTATTACCATATTCTACATATTTTTCATAGAAATATTTTGCCATAATCTCCATTAAATCTTTATCTTCAGGATTATCTATATCAAGCACGGCAGTGTCTTTCATTTCGTATGCAACAGCCTTGCCGTCAAATAGTTTAATTGCTTTTATTAAAAACTCAGGGCGATAAGCGTAAATTGAAGCATTCATATCATATACAGACGGTACCTCCTGCCTTGAAACTGCGCCAAGGTTTTCTACCGGTTTATAAAACCCGTTTCCATATTTTTTTACCTGATTAAAATAAGGTGAGCGTCTTGAAGTTGTCATTGAAAAACTTAAGTCTGCATCTTTGTTTTCAATTAATGAATTCAATACTCCTTCAATATCTTTTTCTGTCCTTAAAGGAGAAGTTAAGTCAATATCAATCACATAATCATAATTTTTGTTCATTTTTAGGTATGTGTCTTTTATAACATCAATTTTTCCGACTCTGTCCCCCGCAAGTTCTTCAGTCCGCGGAATGTGTGTAAAATTAATAGTTGTTGTTTTAAATTGTTCAACAAGCTCGTTACTATCTGTATTAAGTGCTAAATCACATTCATAATCGGGATTGTTTTTTACAAACAAATCATATGCGGAGAGTGTATAGTAACATATCGGATATTCGAGAAAATTTGATATATTCTTATTTTTAAGCCCTTTTGATCCTTTTCTTGCACATATTGTAAATAAAATTTTCATGATAATGCCGCCTCTAAACTTTCTAACGCTTCTTGCGGTGTATTGTAACCGCTTTTGTTTTCTGTTTCTATAAGATTTAAAAAGTATTTCATTTCTTCAATATACATATCATCTTTGTTTTTTGTTAAATCAAAAACTTTTGTCTCATTTTGAGCAAAAACTTCTATCTGACGTATAGTTTCGCGTCCGAAATAATCCAGATGAAGAGAACCGATAACATTCTTGTTCTCAAAAATATATACTGCAACGTCATTTGAATTTATTTCCAAATCAGATTTTTTACCTGATATCTTCGAAATTTTATCAAATCTGCCGAAAATCCATTTTAAATAATCAATTTCATGGATTAAATCAAGTTCAACACCACCGCCCATTTCTGCTTTTGCACTGTAACAGTTTCTGTAATCTCCGGTTTTTCGCCACTCAGGCAAATAAGAAGAACAAATTGCCCTAAATGAATAAACCTTGTTATTTTCAACAAAGTTTTTTAATTCTTTTATTGCACTGTTATGCCGCAACGGGCATGCAACATAATTTACTCCGCTTGAAAATTCAGAGTCATAAAGTTTTTCAAAAATAGGTTTCTCTATAAACATGTTTTTTGCTTTATTTTTTAATTTTGAAATTGCTTCATAATGCAGAGTTGTAGGATTTGTTATAAAAATTATGTCATAATCATCCGGTATACTTTCATAACAGGTATAAATATTTTCAACATTTTCAAAAGGTTCGTTTTTTGTTCTGAGAGCGTCGGCTTTAACATCAACAAGTGAACTCAAATTTTTCAAATGTTTTTGCCCGATAGAACCCAATCCGACAAAAAGAACTTTATATTGCACTCCAGCCTCCGTCAACCATCAGATTGTGCCCAGTAATATAACTTGCCTCATCAGAAAGAAGAAAACTTACAGCAGGTGCCATTTCTTCCGCTTTTGCAAGACGTTTTAGAGGTGAACGATGAGAATAATTTTTTACGAATATCGGATTCTGGTTATCAAAAACCCCTCCCGGCGATACGCAGTTTGCTCTTATGCCTTTGTGTCCAACATAAGATGCCAAATATCTTGTAAAATTAATTATTCCGCCTTTTATTGCAGGATATGCTGCAGGTGATGTTCCGCCTGTGCCTTCATATATAGTAAAATCGTTTCCGCAAACGCCGTATATTGAGCCGAAATTAACAAAAGAGGAGCCTTCTTTCATATATTTAAGACCCTCTTGTGTAATTGTAATTACCGGATTCAATTGCATATCAACATTTTTTTGCCAGGATTCAAAAGGAACATCTTCAAGTTTATTGCCCCAATCTTTAGTTCTTGGATATGCACAGTTTACAACACCGTCGATTTTTCCGTACTTTTCATATACTGTTTTAAACAATTCTTTAATCGCATTATTATCGGTTATGTCTAATTTATATTCTTCAGAATTAATATCTACATTAATTGCGATACCGTGTTTTTTTTGAATATCTTTAACTATTTCTTTTCCTATAAGACCGCATCCGCCAAATACGATTATTACTTTATCTTGTAACATTTTATTCCTCAATTATATTGTTATTTTCGGTACAATTTTTTGAAAGTTTTTATTTTCTTTAAGATTAATTAAAAGTGATATTGTATCTGAATCTTTGACTACATTTTGTTGTATTTCGGATATGTCTAAAGAATTAATCAGTAACAAAATTACCTTTAATGCATATATTCCTATTTTCTTTTTCTTTATAAGAGTGCGGCAGTTTTGCAGCCATTCAATATCAGTTTGGGAATACAATCTCTTTTTGTCTTTTTGTACGCGATATGGACTAATTAATCCCTCTTCATCATAAGTTCTGAGTCTGTCGGGTGTTATTCCCAAAATCTCTGCAACTTGGCTTACGTTATAAAAGGGTTTATCTTTGTCTATAAACATTATTTCCTCTCTATCATTGTAATAGTTTAAATCATTATGTAAATTTGGTATTGTAAAATTCTGTACGATAGGTGTTGAA
>JAFUZZ010000134.1 GCA_017476325.1 bacterium
TACACAATTTTTGAAGATGCTGAACCGAGTGACAAAGGGAACATCTGAGCCCAATTTGTCAGGGATGCTGAAACAAGTTCAGCATGACAATGTTGGCGAAGATTGTGACCCTGTCTGCGAAGCTCAGCATGACAAAAATTGCTTCGCTTTGTCATAAATTCAGGGTGACAATTTGTTTTAGTTGGTAGACTTTTTAGTTACCCTCTTTTTATGGGCATAATTCAATACTCTTGTATTGTTATGGCTTTAATGAATGCATAATTAAACCCTAAAACACGATATTTATTTATTCGGTTTTAGGGTTCAATTTAAAATTAAGAATAATATTATAATTAATCTATTTCTTCAAGAAATCAGGTAGTTCAGGGAAACCCTGAGTCATATCGGGTCTTCTGTTATCCGTTCTTAATGCGGAACTTCCGTTATCTACAGCTCTTGCAGGAGTTTGAGATTGGAACATATTGCTAAATAAGTCATCTGCTCTCAAACCTATATTCGCATTTGCTTGTTTTGGCATTTGATTTTTTAATTCAAAGCCTGTTGCAATAACGGTAATCTTAATTTCACCTTGCAAGTTTTCATCCTGAACAGCACCCATGATAACTCTTGCATCATCAAGAACTGCGTCGTTAATGATATTTGCTGCCTCATTAAACTCATGTAATGTCATGTCAGGACCGCCTGTAATATTAACAATTACACCGCTTGCACCGTTAATTGATGTTTCAAGCAGTTGAGAATCTATAGCCGCTCTTGCAGCCTCTGTTGCTCTGCCTTCTCCTTGTCCGCGTCCGATACCCATCAATGCTGAACCTGATGCTTGCATTACGCTCTTAACATCCGCAAAGTCAACGTTTATCAAACCTGGAATTGTGATGATGTCGGAAATACCTTGAACACCTCTTAAAAGAACTTCATCAACAACAATGAATGATTCTTGCAAAGAAACGCGCTTGTCAACAACATCAAGCAATTTATCATTCGGAATAACAATTAAGGCATCTACAGCCTCTCTCATTTTTTCCAAACCTTGCAAAGCTTGGTTTTGACGACGTTTACCCTCAAACATGAACGGTTTTGTAACAACACCTATTGTCAAAATTCCAAGGTCTTTTGCAATTTTTGCAACAATCGGAGCAGCACCTGTTCCTGTACCGCCGCCCATGCCGGCAGTTACAAATACCATATCTGAACCTTCAAGTGCGTTTGTAATCTCTTGTTGAGCCTCTTCTGCAGCTTTTTCACCGATTTGAGGTTCACCGCCCGCACCAAGTCCGTTTGTTAATTGGGCACCTAACTGTATTCTGTTAGCGCATGTTGATGTATTTAATACTTGTAAATCAGTATTCATTAACCAAAATTCAACACCGCCCAAACCTGCTTTTATCATTCGGTTTACAGCATTTCCGCCACCGCCGCCGACACCTATAACTTTAATCTTAGCAGGACTTGCTGCTCTTGTGTCTTGTTTTGAAAACAAATCTTCAGGTCTAAAACTTTCCACTTTTATACTTTCCTCTTTTTATGTATCGCTACTTATATATTAACATATTATTTCAAATACAAAAAATAGTAAAGAAATATTTATATTTATTTACAATTTTAACATATTATCTGTATGTAAACAGTTCTGTTTCTCGGTTTATTGTCAAAATCTATCAGAACAATTTGCTGCCATGTTCCAAGCTGCAATGCGCCGTCGATTAACGGAATTGTTGTTGAATTACCGACAACGGACGCTCTTATATGTGCATACCCGTTGCCGTCATGCCACATCTCATCATGGTTATAATCCGCATTTGTCGGGGCAATTCTGTCTAAACATTTCGGCAAATCTTCCAACAACCCAGGTTCAAATTCAATATGGGTAATTGAAGCCGTTGAGCCTGCAACGTAAACCAATACGGAAGCGTTTTGGACATTATGGTTATAAACAAAGCTTTGTACGTTTCGTGTTATGTCAATAATATCTGTATTTCCTTTGGTGTTTACAACAAATTTTTCATTAATTACTGTCATGACTATCCCCAATTTTTCAACATCATACTTTACAAATAAATTTATTACAAGTTTTTGGTATATAATTAAGTTATGGAAATTACAAAAATTAATATTAACGAAATTGAAAAAAGTTTAACAAACCAATTTGATTATATCAATGAAGTTAGGGATTACAATCAAAAGAAAGTATTAAAGGCATTTCAGGACAATCGTGTTGCTCCCGAACATTTTATGACTGTTTCAGGTTACGGGCATGACGATATTGGACGTGAAGTTTTGGATAAAACTTTTGCGCAGGTATTTTGTGCGGAAAAAGCAATCGTCAGAAATCATTTTGTTTCGGGAACGCATGCTCTTGCCTGTGCTTTAATGGGGAATTTACGCTATGGTGAAAAATTAGTCTCCGTTGTCGGAACACCTTATGATACAATGCAGGAGGTTATCGGGACAAGAGGTGATAAGCGTGCTTCATTAATCGGGCATGGCGTTTTGTACGATGAAGTTCCTTTGAAAGACGGTTTGGATGTTGATTATGAAAAAATAGAACAGACTATTGATGAAACTTGTCACATGGTTTTAATTCAACGTTCAAGAGGGTATTCATTAAGAAAAACATTGAGCATTGATGATATTCGAAAAATTGTTTCAACGGTTAAATCAAAAAATCCGAAATGTATTTGTTTTGTTGATAACTGCTACGGGGAATTTACGCAAAAAGAAGAACCGTTGGAAGCGGGCGCAGATTTGATAGCGGGATCTTTAATAAAAAATCCCGGCGGCGGAATTGTTGAAACAGGCGGATATATTGCGGGGAAAGAAGAATATGTTGAACAGGCGGCGCAACGTTTGACGGCGCCGGGAATCGGTTGCGAGGGCGGCGCAATGCTTAACCAAACAAGATTAATTTTTCAAGGCTTGTTTATGGCTCCCTCTGTTGTCTCTGATGCTGTAAAGGGTGCTGTTTTGGCGGCAAAACTTTTTGAGGAAATGGGATTTTTTTCCACTCCAAAATATACTGATATACGAAGTGATATTATACAAACAATAGCATTTGGTGCGCCTGAACCTTTGGAACAGTTTTGTAGAACCGTACAGGCATTGTCTCCTGTAAATTCTTATGTGACTCCAATCCCCGAGTACATTCCGGGATACGATGACAAGGTAATCATGGCGGGCGGAACTTTTATCGAGGGTTCGACGATTGAATTATCTGCCGACGGACCTATGCGGGAACCTTATGCCGTTTATATGCAAGGCTGTTTGAACTATGCGCATATAAAAATTGTGCTGCAAGAAATTGCAACACGATTGAGAAACTTATAGTATTGAAATTCGGTAATCTATAACGTAGCCGTTTAATACTATATATGCGGAACACCAATGCCGAATTTGCACATTCGGTAATACATCAGGTTTGTAAAGTTTCATAAATTTTATTCCTGCCATTTTGAAATTTTATTCTTTCGTATACAGTTAAAAATTTTTGTTATATAATAAGAACTATGAAATATAGAGAAAATGTCAGAAACTTTTGTATTATAGCCCATATTGACCATGGTAAATCCACGCTTGCCGACAGATTGCTTGAAGAAACAGGTACAATCTCAAAACGCGATATGCAGGATCAACTGCTGGATACTATGGATATTGAACGTGAACGCGGAATTACAATCAAACTTAATACCGCACGTATGAAATACAAAGCCAAAAACGGCAAAGACTACGAACTTAACCTCATTGATACACCGGGTCACGTAGATTTCACCTATGAAGTTTCTCGTTCTCTTGCAGCATGCGAGGGCGCGTTACTCATTGTTGACGCCACTCAAGGCGTAGAGGCTCAAACCCTTGCAAATGTGTATCTTGCCGTTGAACAAAATTTGGAAATAATTCCCGTAATTAACAAAATTGACCTGCCGTCTGCAGATGTGGAAAGAGTCCGCGAAGAAATTGAAGAAGTTCTCGGAATAGACGCATCTCTTGCAATTCCCGTCAGTGCAAAAACCGGAGAGGGTATTGGTGAGGTTTTGGAATCTATTGTGGAACTTGTTCCGCCTCCTGTTGATACATCGGAAAAACCTTTGCGAGCACTCGTCTTTGACAGTGCTTATGACCCTTATTTGGGAACAGTTTGTCTTTTCAAAATTATGGACGGAAAAATTTCCGATACTGATAAAATTAGGTTTATGGCGTCGGGGAAAGAATATGACGTTGTGGAATTAGGCTATTTGACTCCAAACCGAGTACCTTGTAAAAATTTAACCTGCGGAGATGTAGGATATTTTGCCGGTTCAATAAAAGAAATTACACGTTTTGTCGGGGATACTATAACAACGGTTGAAAATCCGGCATCGGAACCGCTTCCCGGATATCAAGAGGCACTTCCAATGGTATTTTCAGGACTTTATCCTGTAGATAACGAAGATTATCATGATTTAAAAGAGGCTCTTGAAAAACTAAAACTCTCCGACAGCAGTATAACATTTGAACCCGAAACATCATCCGCCTTGGGTTTTGGTTTCCGTTGCGGATTTTTGGGTATGCTGCACATGGAAATTGCGCAAGAACGACTTGAGCGCGAATACAACCTTGCCCTTGTAACAACTGCGCCTTCTGTTGTTTATCATGTTCACACAACAAACGGAGAGGTAATTGCTGTCGATAACCCTGCGAACTTGCCGCCTGCAGCACAAAGAGATTATATTGAAGAACCCTATGTCAAGGTTAATATCATTGCTCCAAATGAATATACAGGAACCTTGATGGATTTGACTCAATCAAAACGCGGAATATTTATTAATATGACTTACATTGATAAAATAAGAGTTAACCTTGAATATCATATTCCGTTGAGCGAAGTCATTACTGATTTTTATGATCAGTTAAAATCTCGTACAAAAGGTTATGCGAGCATGGATTACGAATTTTGCGATTACAAACGTTCCGACCTTGTAAAACTTGATATTATGCTTGCCGGAGAAATTGTTGACGCACTGTCTGTCATTTGCCACAAAGACAGCGCATTCCATTTAGGACAAAAACTAACGGAAAAATTAAAAACAATTATACCGAGACAGTTATTTGAAGTTCCGATACAAGCAGCTATTGGCGGAAGAGTAATTGCAAGGACAAACATTAAAGCAATGCGCAAAAGCGTTTTGGACAAATGCTACGGCGGTGACATTACAAGAAAAAGAAAACTTCTTGAAAAACAAAAGCGCGGTAAAAAACGCATGAAAGCCGTCGGCAAAGTTGAAGTGCCGCAAGAGGCTTTCATGGCAGTTTTGAGCCTTAATGAAGCGTAAAGACATAGTTATATTTAGCCCTGCACAAATTTTTAAAATCTTCGTAATTGGGCTATTCTTTGGCAAATTTGAAATTCGCGGCTTGTTATATTTTAAAAAAATTCACACATGTAAATCTGCACGTTGAAAAATTTTAAAATTATTACGCGCTATCTTTATGACTTAATTTAAAGAGTCTTTACTTACAAAATAATCTCTATAAACTTTCCCTTGAAGGCATATATATTTTTTTACCGTTGTTAACGTAGCGGGTCAACTCTTGTTCACCAAGTTCAGGTTCAATGTTTCCGTACACAACAATGCCTCTTTTTTTGAATTCCTTAAACCAATGCGGTTTAAACCCTTCATCAAAACCTGTAATTTCTTCTACTGATTTTGACGGAACTCCGTAATATACTTCCTTGATACCTGACCACATTATACCGCCAAGGCACATCATACAAGGTTCTGCCGTTACATATAATTTTAAATTGTATGGAGCCAAATCAAAGGTTCCTAATTTTTGTTCAGCCGCCTTAATCGCATTCATTTCAGCATGGTTGTTTGAACATTTTTCGTTTACAACCGAATTTGCAACTTTTACAACCAAGTTTCCTTTATCATCATATACTGCTGCAACAAAAGGTCCAGAACCCTTTTCCGTAAAACTTTGCATATCTTTTTGCAAATCGGCAATAATTTTACTTGCGGTTTCAACTTTTTGTGCATCAATTTTTTCGTTAGAAATAACTTTTGCACTTACATTATTTGCCAATGCGAACATAACAGCAAATGTAACAATAAATACTTTTTTCATACTTTTTTACTCCTTGTTTTCTATAAACATTGATTTACTCTTTTAATAACTTTATCCTTGCCAAGTATCGCAAGAATAGCGCACATATCAGCACCTCTCGTTCTGCCTGTAACTGCAGCTCTGATTGCCCACATGGTTTCTTTTGGTTTAATACCTTGTTCTTTGAAAAACCCTCTAAACTCTTCTAACTTGTGGTGCAAAGTTTCTTCGTCAAAACTCCAATTTTTTGCGCGTTCAACAAATTCTTTAAGAACTTTTTTGGAATTTTCCGCTGCTAAAACATCAGTCTTAACACTTTCTTCAATTTCAACATTTTCGCCAAAGAAATACGGTACCGCGTCCGTAATATCCGACAAAATCGTCAAAGGTTCTCTTGTAACCTCAACCATTCTTGAATACTGTTCCTCGGTCAATTCTGATAAATCATATTTTTCAAGGAACGGTTTTAGACGTTCTTTCAATTCTTCAAGCGATAATTTTTTAATATATTGAGAATTCATCCAATTTAATTTATCGTATTCAAAAATCGAATTTGATGCGGAAAGTTCCCCAATTCTAAAGTCTTGTGCTATTTCATCAACCGATTTAATTTCATTTCCGTCAGACGGAGACCAGCCCAAAAGTGCAACGAAATTAACAAGCGCGTCAATTAAATATCCTTTTTCAACAAATTCGGAAACCGCAGTTGCACCATGACGTTTTGAAAGTTTACTTCTGTCAGGCGCCAAAATCATTCCCAGATGTCCAAATTGAGGAATTTCAGCACCCAAAGCCTCGTAAATCAAAATTTGTTTAAACGTATTTGAAATATGATCTTCCCCTCTGATAATTTGAGAAATTTTCATCAACATATCATCAATTACAACAGCAAAGTTGTATGTAGGAGTACCGTTGGATTTCATAATTACGAAATCACCGATTAAATCCATATCTTGATGAAGTTCACCTTTTACAAGGTCGTTAAATTTAAGCATAGATGAATTATGAAAAGCTTTTTGCGCCTTTGAAACGGAAAAACGAATTGCCGGTTTTCTGCCTTCTGCTCTGAGTTTTTCCTTTTCTTCCTCTGTTAAATTTTCACATTTTTTTGAATACACATAAGCTTGTTTATTTTTTGTAGCCTCTTCCTTTTCCGCCTCCAATTCTTCGGGAGTGCAAAAACACTCGTAAGCAAATCCTTTTTCTACAAGCATTTGTGCGTATTTAGGATAAATATCAAATCTTTCCGATTGAGTATATGGCCCGTATTCTCCGCCAACATCGGGACCTTCATCCCAACTTAGACCCAAGGCCTTCAAACTGTCAAAAATATTATCTATGTATTCTTGACTTGTTCTTTCTGCGTCGGTATCTTCAATCCTTAAAATATACTTACCGTTGTTTTTCTTCGCGTACAAATAATTAAACAGAGCAGTTCTCGCTGTTCCGATGTGCAAATTACCGCTTGGTGACGGTGCAATTCTCACTCTGACTTGTTCCATAATTTTCTCTTTTCTTTTTTACCTGTCTAACTTACTCTCAAGCGCTTTTTCAAGCGTTTCAATTTTTCTTTCCAAAGCTTCAATTCTGGCTTTGTCTTTATTACTATCTACGGATGTTGAGTTTAATTTCTTTTCATATTCTTTATTTTTTAAATTTGTAGAATTCATTTTCCCTCTGTTAGAAATTTCTGAGGCAATAAAACCAAACAGAAACATAAAACCCGAATAGGTCGAAAGTTTCACTGTAAAATCGTGTTTCAAAAAATGTAAACTTAATACGTCATTAAAATTCCAAAACCACATGAATGTTCCTACAATGATTATCAAAGATAAAATACTATAAAATGTTTCATTATCTAATTTAAATTCAATTTTCATCTTTAACCTTTCCTTTTAACCATCCTAAAACTTTTTCAAATTTTTCATCAGGCGGTATCTCCAAATTTATTATATCACCCGAAAAAGGTTTTGCAAATTTTAGTTTATAAGATTGCAACACCTGATCCTGAGTTTTAATCTTCAAACCTGTGCCGCCATATAGCGGGTCATTCAATACGGGATGATTTATAAAACTCATGTGAACTCTGATTTGGTGCGTTCTTCCTGTTTTTAAATCCAATTCAACATAAGTACAATTACTAAAGCGCTCTAAGACTTTAAATCCTGTAAGGCTCGGCTTGCCGTCAGATACAACTGTCATTTTACAAGGATTTTTCGGGTTACGTCCGATAGGCTCGTTAATCAAGCCAAAATCATCTTTAATATTTCCTTTTACAACAGCAATGTATTTTTTTTCAACATTTCGGTTTTTAATTTCCTGCGCAAGAAATTCGTGTGCGGAATTGTTTTTTGCAACCATCAAAAGTCCCGAGGTATTTCTATCAAGGCGATGAACAATTCCTCGTCTTAAATCTCCGTTTATATCGGACAGATTTTCTCCGTAATGATATAAAAGCGCGTTAACAAGAGTTCCTTTGGTTTCTTGCGCGGTCGGATGAGTAAGCATGCCGGAGGGTTTATTGACAACCAGCATGTTTTCATCTTCGTAAACAATATCAAGCGGAATATTTTCGGGCAGAATTTCTATTGTTTCACTTTCTAAAAACTCAAACTCGATTATATCTTTAAAACAAACTTTGTAAGATGCCTTTTGAGGCTTGTCATTAACTTTGACATTACCTGATTTTATAAGTTTTTGGAATTTGGAACGCGAAATATTTTCAAACATTTCACTTAAAAAATTGTCAAGCCTGTCATCCGTTTCTTCGGTAACAATAATGGTTTTCAACATATTATATTTTCCTTGAAAAAAGAATTGCTATGATAAAACCGATAACGGAAATTGTTATAAAAATATCAGAAATATTAAAAATCGGAAAATCAATAAAAGTTAATTCAAAGAAATCTCTAACGTATCCGAGAGTTAAGCGTTCATATAAATTGCCAAAAATCCCTGCCGTAAACAAACTAAGCAAGAATAAGAATTTTTTATTAGTGTTGCTAATATTATTGACAAGGTAAAGAAACACAACAAAAATTACGATAATTGCAAAGTTTGCAAGAAATTTATTGGAATCATTAAGGATATTAAAAGCAGCCCCTGTGTTTTCAGCATAAACAAGGTTTAGCAAAGGGATATTGAAAACAAATCCGCGACTGAGTTTTTTAACAATCCACGTTGCAAAATAATAATCCGAAAATGACAGAATTATTAAAGTAATTGCAAAATAAATAAAATTATTAATGTTCTTGACCGATTTTTTCATCTTCCACCTTTATATATTTATTTTTAGGAACAACATTTACTCTGTTCATTGCAAGTCCGACACCTGAGACTTTCATTTTCAATTTTTCAATATCTTCGCTGTTATTTGTATCCATAATCACATAAAAAGCAACCGCATATTCATTAAGATTTTTAGAGTTTGCTTTCACAATGCGTTCTAATACGTTTGAGTCGGAAATTTTTCTAAAAACCTCTTCCGCACTTATTTGCGGATAGGTAATATTTTCTTTTCCTATAGAACCAACCGCAAGCTTATTTTTTGGAACATCAACAAAGAGCGACACCTCGTAGTTAGTCCCCGCATTAACCTGCTCCGGCGATACGAGACAAGACGGAATAAACTTTGCACTTCCGAATGTTAAAAAAGTGTGTTCAAAATAAATATTATCAGAAACTACTTGCCATTTGCCGTTTATTTTTTTAAGAATATAAATACTTTTAGAAACATTTTCCAAAAGCCCGTATGCTTCATTGATATATTTATTTTGAACAAGAGAAAGCCCGTCAATATACTCTTCAACTTCAACGGTGGCTTGGTCTTTGCCTGTAAGAAGAATATTTTTTACATAAGATTTGTATTTAAGATTTTTGTATGTTTTCCAAGTTTTTTCGGCTAAGTTTAAATATATATCCTTATTAAATCCGTCACAACTTATATATTTATCGGCATATAAAGATTTTAAACCATCTACGTTTTGTTCGTTGGTATATTTTTCTTGTAATTTAAAAAGGTTTCGGATCTCTTGATGAGGAGATAAGGATTGAATTTTAGAAGATTTTTTTGTCAAAACCCCCAGATTTTCAACAATTTCCATATCAGGGTCAATTTCTTGCGAAAAAACCGGCAGTAACGAAAACATTAAAAAAAGAATTAATAATTTTTTCATAAATTAGTTATATCAAAAAATTTCAAATAATTCAATCCATATCTTTATAAAAACTATTCAACGCATAGAACTCTTGCTCCGTTATAATCATTCCACCCATTATCTTTAGTAATGTTACCGTTAGCATCAATACAAACAGCATAATGTACGCATTCTTGTCCACTGCACCTGTGTTCCGTAGCGTCAGAGGACCAATAACAACTTGTATCGCTGTAAATAATTGAATTATTTTCATCAGCATGAGAGACAATTTTACTTAAAGTATCTCTATCAGGCAGATGCAAACCTTTGGATTCACAATCATTATATGCTCCTAACCAAACATTTGGGGCATCTGTTTCCCCGGTAAAAGCATGATATGTTCCCTCTGCCCGCCTTGGTGTAGAAGCTGCATAGTAATTACCCATCTTATAAACAACTGTTCCGTTGTCAAGAGTTTTACCCGCAATACAAGAATTTGTTCTTGACACCGCTAAATCCGAACTGTTACATTGTGTACAATTTTCCCCGTCATAAACAGAACAGTTTTCAACGTAACCCTTTGCACACGTTCCGTTTTCATCGTGATAATCGCTGTTACACTCCGTGCAGCTTACCCCGTTTGATGTCTGACAGTGCAAAGACGACTTACTTATACACTCGTTATCAACAAGCAAGTTATCTGTTGTACACTTCGTGCACGTAGTTCCTGAATAGGTAGCACATGTGTTTTCTCTGATGTCTCGACAACTCGTTCCGTTGTTTTGATACCCGTTCTCACATTGTGAACA
>JAFUZZ010000135.1 GCA_017476325.1 bacterium
TGGATTGCGGAAAATATATCTTGACGTATCACAAACTTTTTGACGGACTGATTAACAACTGTACGGCGTACGATAACGGAGAGTGTTCACAATGTGAGAACGGGTATCAAAACAACGGAACGAGTTGCAGAGATATTCGAGAAAACACATGTGACACGTACAGCGGTACTACGTGCACGAAGTGTACAAGCGAAAACTTGCTTGCGGCGGGTGATTGTATAGCTGCAAGTACTCAAAATTGTGCGGAAACTGACGGGTTAAGCACTTGTACAAAATGCTCTGACGGAAATGTGTTTAAGGATAATGTAACGGGAAACGATTGTGTCGCAGGGAAAAAGCTGCAAGATAATAGCAATGCATACAAGATTGATAATAAATATGTTTCAATTCGTTATGATGCAGCATCATCTTATGCAGAGGCAGAACAAAAATGTACCGATAATGGCATGGTTGTTGCGGATTCCGCAACATTGCTGGCTCTGAGAGAAAAGAGAGATAATTATACATACGCAATTCCTCAAGGCATGTGGTTTTGGGCATCCGATAAAACCTCTGTCATAAATGGTGATTGTTCTGATATGTCTAAATGTCATGATCAGGTTTCTTTTTATCCTCAAGATGACGAGGGTATTTATGTATGGCCGGGACAAAATGATGTTCAAGGTGAATACAAAGTTATTTGCGTTTCAAACAATTAATGTTATTCTTCAAAAATAGCAAAATACCCTAAAACATTTTTGTTTTAGGGTATTTTTATAATAATTTAGTCTTTATTCTTCTACGCCGTCATCTTCAGAAATCTCTTCTTCATTTGACATTCCGTATTCGTTAGAGTCTTCTTCGTCAAGTTCGTTTTGGTTCATTTCTTCTTCAATTTCTTCTTGAAGTTCAGAATCATCAACGTATTCTTCTTGAGGTTCATCCTCTTGATATTCGTAATTTCTTGCTTCTTCGGCTCTTTCCATTTGACTTACACTCTTAATATCAATTTTCCAGTTTGTCAATTTGTGAGCAAGTCTTACGTTTTGCCCCTCTCTGCCAATAGCAAGACTAAGTTGATCATCAGGAACAACAACAAGAGCTTCTCCCTCGCCTAAAATGTCAACAGAGACGATTCTTGCCGGAGAAAGAGCGTTTACAATGTATTCAACAGGGTCTTCGGAATATCTTACAATGTCGATTTTTTCGTTTTTAAGTTCGCCAACGATAGTTTGAATTCTGCTTCCTCTGTTACCGATACATGCTCCGACTGAGTCTACATCAGGATCGTTTGACCATACGGCGATTTTTGTTCTGTAACCTGCTTCTCTTGAAATAGACTTAATTTCAACAATTCCGTCTTCAATTTCAGGAACTTCAAGTTCAAAAAGTTCTCTGACAATTTCAGGATGCGCATGTGATACAATTACCTGTGGCAATCTGTTTGTTTCTTTTACTTGCGCCACAAATACTCTGATTCTGTTTCCTGATTTATAAAACTCTCCCGGAATTTGTTCTTTTCTCGGCATGATTGCATCAATGTTACCAATATTTACAATAACATTACCGCGTTCCATTCTTTGGATTACACCCGTTGTCAAAGTACCTTTCTTTTCCATAAACTCATTAAGAACCATGTTTCTTTCAGCTTCTCTGATTCGTTGTGTAATTACTTGTTTTGCGGTTTGAGCGGCAATTCTTCCGAATTGTTCCGGAGTAACTTCGATTTTTACTTCGTCCTCAACTTCAACATCTTCGTCAATTTCTTTTGCATCATTCAAAGAAATTTGAAAATCTTCCATGCCGTCTTCAACTTTATCTACAACAACCTTTGTTCTGAAAACTCCTATTTCACCTGATTGTTCATCCAAAATACTTTCAATATTGTCAACTTCTTTGCCAAGGTGCAAGTGTCTTTTATATGCTGCAACCAAGGCATCACATAAAGAATCAATCAAAATTTCTTTTGAAATTCCTCTTTCTCTTTCAATTTGTTCGCATGCTTCAAACAAAGCTGTTCCGAGTTTAATCATTTTCTACCTTCCTTTATATTATTTCGTCTTCTATGTACAGTCTTGAATTTTTAATCCGGTCCAACTTCAAGATAAGTTCTTTTTCATCTTCAAGTCGTTTTACAAAAATTTCTTTTTTCTCTTCGTTATAATCAATTAAATTAGCCTTAAAGATAATTTCATCTTCACCGTCAAGCGGTTCTTTAAGTTTTATACTTATGTTTCTGCCCGTAAAATATTTATACTCTTTGTCGGATTTAAATTTTCTCTCTAATCCGGGTGATGACACTTCGAGATTATATTTGCACGGGATTAATTCATCCAAAAAATCCTCCAAACTTCTTGTTACATGCTCGCAGTCGTCAAGTGTCACGTTGTGGTCGTAGGAGAACAGAAAAATTCTCAAAAACCAACGATGATTTTCTTTTTCAAAATCAATTTCTATCGGGATAAGGTTATACCTCATCGCAGTATTTTCAATCAGCGGTGTTATTTTTTCTATAACTTCGTGTCTGTTAATTTCTTGTTTCATTTTATACTCCATCGGTTGCAGCTTTGTCCAAACTGCAACTAAATCGCAATACTGCTAAATGCACATCTTGCACCTTTGTCCGAATGTAATAAAAAAATTAAATCAAATTCGAACATCCATAATATAATATAATTTAAACTGAATGTAAATACTGTTTAAAAAAAATTTACAATATTTCGTTAAAAGTTTTGAAATGTGTTTTGCAAACTTCATTAAGACGATTTTTTCCGTATTTTTTTATAAAAGCGTTTGCCTGTGCTATGACCGATTGATTACATCCTTTAGAAAATTCCAGTCCGTAGAAATTTTGCATGTCCTCCAATTTTTTAATAAATGTTGCGCGGGCAAGAACGGATGCCGCAGCAACGGCAATATCACTTTCTCCGCGGACTCTTTGTTCAAGTGTAATTTTCTGACCGCGGGTTTTTAATGCATTTATAATCAAACCGTCACTGCCGAATTTGTCGGACACAGCCATCTCACAAGCGGTTTTTTCCAATATGTTTTCAATTACTGTTGCATGTCCCCATGCCAGTAACCTGTTTAAATTATTAAATCTGTTATACAGTTCATTATATTTCTTGTTTGAGATTGAAACTACAGAAAAACATGTACTCTTTTGAATTTCGAGTGCCAATCTTTTAATTCGATGATCTTTTAAGGTTTTACTGTCTTTGATAAGCAAATTATGAAAATATTTCCTTATTTCATCGTTAACGTAGACTCCGGCAATAACGAGCGGGCCAAAAAAATCGCCTTTACCCGATTCATCCGTTCCGATATGAGGAACCGTAATTATTTCATATCCGTCAGGGTTATTTGCCGTCTCAAGAGAAAGTCCCAATGCCGCCATAAGTTTTTTTGTCCCGCGACCTTGAATAACAAATTTTGATGAATTATAAAATGTCGCGGTAAAATCAGAATTCCTAATTTCCCAAAATGCGTACTTTTTGGGGTTTATTTTTGCTTCAAAATTCTGAAGAATTTTGTTTTTAAGTTCCTCTTGTCTATTTGTTGGTATTGTATCTGAAAAGTTATACATTACAATTATTTTATCATATAATTTAAAAAGAGGTATATAGTCATGAAAAAAATTAAAGTCGCTGTATGCGGAGCAAACGGAAAAATGGGCAAGGAAGTTGTGGCTGCAGTCCTTTCTGAGCCTGACTTAGAGCTTGTTGCAAAAATTGATATTTTTAACGGAGAGTACAATTCTATCGAACAGGCTAAAAATAAATGTGACATAGATGTCATAATTGATTTTACTCAACCTGAGGCTATTTTTGAAAATGTTAAGATTTGTTTACAAAACGGAATAAAACCTGTAGTAGGAACAACGGGCTTAACAGATGCTCAAATCGCCGAAATTAAAGAACTATCAAGGCAAAAGGGGGTAGCATGCCTGATTGCGCCTAATTTTTCAACAGGAGCGATTTTGATGATGATGTTCGCAGAGCATGCCGCAAAATATTTTGACAATGCCGAGATTATAGAGTTGCATCATAACCAAAAGAAAGATGCACCGTCAGGAACAGCTATTAAGACAGCGTTAATGATGAGTAAAGCAAAAGAAAGTTTTAAAGCGGGAAATTGTCCTGAAAAAGAAACAATAACGGGTTCTCGCGGAGGCACATCTTACAGTGATATTCAGATCCACTCCGTAAGAATGCCCGGTTTTATGGCATCACAGGAAGTTATCTTCGGCTCAATGGGACAAACGTTTAAAATCAGGCACGATTCTGTTGACAGAAAATGTTACATGCCGGGTGTAATCATGGCTGTAAGATACGTGGCAGAGCATGACGATTTTGTTTATGGTTTGGAAAATATTTTGTAAGGAATTATGTTTATGAAGAAACCGAATATTGCTATTCTTGGAGCAACAGGAGTTGTTGGCAGAGAAATATTAAAAGTTATTGAAAAAATAAATTTGCCATACGAAAAAATAAAACTTTTGGCAAGTGCTAAAAGTGCGGGAGCCAAAGTGGAAGTTATGGGAAAAATTCTGACTGTTGAGGAAACAACTCCCGATAGTTTTAATGACGTTCATGTCGTATTAGCTTCGGCAGGCGGAGAAACAAGCAAAAAATTTGCACCCGAAGCAGTAAAAAGAGGAGCGGTTTTTATTGACAATTCATCGGCATTCAGAATGGAGAATGATGTTCCGCTTGTAATTTCCGGCGTTAATGACGAGGATTTAGAAAAACATAAGGGATTAATTTCAAATCCGAATTGCTCTACATCTCAATTAATGCTTGTTTTAAAACCGTTGCATGATTATGCAAAGATGAAGCGTTTAATTGTTTCAACATATCAATCTGTAAGCGGAGCGGGATTGGCAGCGATTAACGAACTTACACAAAGTACTGAAGCGGCATTAAAAGGGGAAACTTTTGAGAATATAAAGTTTAAGAAAAATATTGCGTTTAATATTATTCCGCAGATTGATAATTTTTGTGATAACGGTTACACAAAGGAAGAGATGAAAGTTACTAATGAAACAAGAAAAATAATGCATCTTGCATCGGACTTTCCAATATCTTGTACAGCGGCAAGAGTCCCTGTGTATCGCGGTCACTCTGAGGCGGTTACAATCGAATTTGAAAAGGAAATTACTCCTAAAAAGGCAGCAGAAATATTAGAACAAGCTTATGGTGTTGAGGTTATAGATAATCCTGACAAGTTTGAATTTCCGACCGCACTTGATGCAGCGCATAAATATCCTGTGTACGTCGGAAGAATACGCAAGGACATAGCGTTTAAAAATGGTATAACGCTATGGTGTGTAGCGGATAATTTATTGATTGGTGCTGCGCTAAATACCGTTCGCATTGCGGAATACGTGATTAAGAACGGACTTTATAATACAGAAAAAGAAAACTAAAGTAAGTCGGATAAGTATTAAACCACGACAAGGGGTTGAAAAATTTTGAAACATGGGTTATAATAATAACAAAAGGAGAAAAAACATGAAA
>JAFUZZ010000136.1 GCA_017476325.1 bacterium
CTCGCTATCCGGATTTGCTCGGACTTCGTCCTCGACGCCATCCGTACGGAAATCCGCCGCGACGGCATTCACATACGTTCAGGCTTCTACGGCTTCGCCTCCGCATGCAGGGTCACACACATCGCGTTCCGCTCTGTGGTTCCCTTTGCATCGCGATGACATGTATAGAGGACAAGTGCGAACGTAGCGGACTCTCTTTTATTGGTGCGCTTCTGCACCGCCGGCAAATTTTTGATTGAAAACAATAAACTTTTCTTGGGGCATATCTTATTGCATTCCCACAGGGACTCGCCTGATTGGAGAACATTTTGAAAATTTACAATTTTGCTGTATAATAACGAAGGGAAAGCAGTCGGATAATCGCGTATCATTTTAAATGGTATGAGGAAAGTCCGGGCATTCAAGGACAGGCCGCCGGAGAAAGTCCGGAACGCGTGAGCGTGTGGAAAGTGCCACAGAAATGTAGTCTGCCGATGGCGGGAGTATAGGAAAAATCCGGTTTAAATAAACTTAATTTTTGAGTAAGTTTAAGCACTGATTTTTACAAGTCACTTCAATAAGCACAGGCGATGGTGCAACGGTGAGGTAAGAGCATCACCGGGGACTTTGAGAAAAGTCCCGTCAAGGTAAACCCCGGCTGAATGCAAGATTAATTTGGTTTCGGTGTCCGCCGCATAAACCTAAAAAATCGCTAGTGGTTGGGAGTAATCCCAATCCCAGACAGATGATTATCTATAAACAGAACTCGGCTTACGGATTGCTTTCCCTTTTTTTAGAACTATATATACATAATATTTCGCTTAATATTGTGTAAAATTGTATATAACCGCCTTATTTTTTAAACTTTGTATTCAAATCTCAACCTTATGCTGTAAATTTTAAAATTTTTCTTGATGTTTATTTTTTTAGTTGTTAAAATAATCTTGAAAGAAATATTGAAAGGTTAAGTTTTAGATATGAAAGACCTACAAACAACAAAAATAATTAATCCTACACACGATATTAAAATTTTTGCGGGACGCTCAAATCCTAAATTGGCACACGAAATATGCGAGCACCTGGGAACAACAATGGGACCGATGGTAATTAAAAACTTTGCCGACGGGGAAATATATGTTCAAGTTCAGGAAAGTGTCAGAGGCGATGATGTCTTTATCATACAGCCGCTTTGCAACCCCGTAAACGAAAACCTTATGGAACTTTTAATCATCATAGATGCTTTTAAAAGAGCCAGCGCAAAAACAATTACGGCAGTTATTCCTTACTACGGATATGCCAGACAGGACAGAAAAACGTCCGGCAGAGAGGCTATTACGGCAAAACTTGTTGCAGATTTGTTAACAACGGCGGGCGCAAACAGAATTTTGGCAATGGATTTGCACACAGGTCAAATCCAAGGTTTCTTTAACATTTTGGTTGATCACATTTTCTCAACTCCAATTTTGGTTGATTACGTTAAAAAACTCGGAATTGACTCAGAGAACATGGTCGCAGTAAGTCCTGATACGGGCGGAGTTGCAAGAACAAGACATTTTGCAAAAGAACTTGAATGCACTTTGGCTATTATTGATAAACGCAGAGATAAACACAATGAGGCTATTGCATCTCATGTTATCGGTGACGTTCAGGGCAAAACGTGTATTATGTTTGATGATATCATTGACACAGCAGGCACTATTACTGAAGCATCAAAACTTTTGATGAAAAAAGGTGCCAAAGAAATATACGTTTGTGCGGCTCATGCGGTATTCTCAGGACCGGCAAGAGAAAGACTTGCAAGTGCTCCTATTAAGGAAGTTATTGTTTCTAACACAATTCCTTGGGAAAAAGACGCACTTCCGGCAAATGTTAAACAACTTTCTGTTGCTCCGCTTTTGGGTGAAGCAATTTCAAGAATTCATGACGACGAATCTATCAGTTCTTTATTCGGATTCGAAAAAGAGATTAAATTATAGTTAGGTACAGTTAGGTAAAAAAGGAGAAGTTACTATGGATAGAGAAGAAAAAGTTTTACAAGAGTACATTTTGTACGTTCAACACAAAGAAAATTTTGTTAACAGAACATTTGATGCTAACAAATTTTATCTTATTTCCGCATTGGTGGTTCTTTGTATCGCAGTTCCTGTTGTTTTCATCCCGTTTGCAAACATTTTTGGAATTTTGTTTTCAATCATCGGTATGGTGCTTTGCATTTTGTGGAAAATGAATATTAACGCTTACAAAAGATTGCTAAAAATCAAATTCCAAAACGTAATTGAAAGATTGGAAGATGAACTTCCTGTTAAACCTTATCAAATGGAATCTGAAGCTCTAAAAGAACAAAATCAAACTAAAGGCTTTATGTTCGCAGATATGCAAACAATCCTTTCTTTTGTAATCTTTGTTGCTTTTGCGGCTACATTTGTTTTTGACATTATTGTTAAATTCCAAATGTTTTACTAATCTCAAAATATAAAAGCAAGTTTACATTTCTTAACTTATTTGTATTTCGCAAATAAAACTGTATAATTAAACATGCTATTTATATTTTGGCTAGTGTAAAGTCTTACGGGAAGAGTCATCTTCCCGTTTTTTTATACTTTTTAATCCTAAAAAAGCGACAGAAGTATAAAAACCTCTGCCGCATTGTATTTTATATTTCAGAATCTAGCTCAACATACTGTTATAAAGCTCAACAGTACTCATGCAAATTTTTAAATTCCTTGAAAGCAGACTTTTGATTGTTTCTTTGTAACAAACAAGCATGGCTCTGTTTATGCCGTTATCGTCTTGCAAAAGCATCATTATTCTGTCACGATAGTCTAAATCTCTTGTGTTTGGTTCAATTTTATCAGCAAGAAAAATAACTTTTTCGAATAAAGTCATGTCTTTTTTGCCAAGTGTGTGCCAACGTATTGCGGACAAAATTTCTTCATCCTCAATTCCAAACTCTTCTTTTGCAAGATACGCACTGACAGGAGCATGCAAAACTTTCATGTTTTCATATTCTCCATCTTCAAGCTGCAAGTTTTTACCAATTTCTTTAAGATTTTCTTTAGACAAACATTTTGCACAATCATGTAAAAGACCTGCTATATAAGCCTTTCTTGTATCAAGTCCGAATTTTTCCGCCAAAAAAGCAGCCTCCTGTGCACAACCAAGTGAGTGCATAAGCCTTTCTTCGTCCAAATTTCCTTTTAACCATGAAATTGCCTGTTTGTTATTTTCTGTATAATTCATTTTTCTCTATATACTCCATAACTTTCTGCGGAACTAAATCTGTTACCGATTTTCCGGATTGGATTTTTTCTCTTATTTCCGTTGAGGAAATATTTAAAAAATCTAAATCCGCCATATTAAATTTATACCCTCTTTCGGATAATAATGCAAGTGAATTTTTGTTAACAACATTACATCTTTTAAAAAGTATAAAATCAACCAAATGTTTTAACTTATCGGTTTCGTACCATTCAGGCAGCCCGATAAAAGCATCAGTCCCGATAATAAAGCCTATTTTACCATCTATATTATAAGTTTTATAAAGTTCTAATATCGTCAAATAAGTATAAGATATTCCGTTTCTATTAAATTCAATATCGCTTACATCAAAATTTGAATACTTTTCTAAAGCAAGTTTAACCATTTCAAGCCTGTGAGGAGAAAATTTTTCATCAAAATCTTTGTGAGGGGGCTTAAATGCAGGGATAAAAAGAATTTTATCGTAGCCGAAATTTCTTCTCACATAATCTGCCACATTCAAATGCGCATTATGTATTGGATTAAACGTGCCTTGAAAAACACAGAGTTTCATCGTCCAAGCACCTTATTTGCAATATCCGACGCAGAAATATTAAGACATGATAATTCTTTGCAAGATGTCATTCTTCGTTCCCAAAGACAAGGTTTTAACGGGCAATCATCATTAGCAAGAACAGGAATTATATTTTCACTTTCGGGAATTAGAGTTTTATAATTTGTAGGCCCGAAGATAACATAAGTTTTTGCTCCGACACCAACCCCGACATGTAATGGGCAAGAATCCGAACACAAGAAAGTTTCGCATTTTGCAATAAGTTGTGCAAGTTCTTTTAAAGTTTTTGTTTTATTAAAATAGTCGATGAAATTTTCGCTATGCTTAATTTGAGTTTTAATTTCGTTTATACATTCTTCATCGTCTTTTCCGCCCGTCAAAATAACCTTTTTCCCATTATCAATCAAAATATTTATTGTTTCGGCCCATATTTTTGGTGAAACGGTTTTGATACAACCTTTTTGGACACTCATTTTGCTTACTCCGGGATGTATCAAGACGGTATTGGGTTCTTTTTCTGAACGTGGAATTGATATTTCCGGCAAATATGTTTTATGAGAAGTAATAGGGTTAATTAAATCATGATACATTGCACTTGCATACTGATTTTTATTCAAAGAAACAGCCTCTGATAAAAGTTTCTGACTCAATTTCCCGGTATTATATCCGTATCGTCTTTTTATTCCCGTCAAAAACAGAACTATGCTTATAAAAGGACTTGCCCCCGAAGATACAACAAAATCATATCTTCCAAACCATGATTTAAAAATCAATTTTAAAAGTTCAATATATTTATTTTTGGTTTTTATATCTACAAAAACAGTGTTGTCTATAATGTCCGTTAGGTCACAAATTGCCCTGCTGCGGCTTTCAAGAGCGAGTGTAATTTTAGAATTAGGAAATTCTTTTTTCAACGATATTAAAGTTGGCAAAAAGAGAATTTCATCGCCAATGCCGCCAAAATTTATTACAAGAATATTTTTCATACAAATAAGGATACCATAAAATTAGCATAACGGGTAATGTTTTTTTATGAAAACCATGTACAATAATAATGGAGTGCGGCATAAGTGATTATAATAATCAACTTTAATGAAATGAAGTCCGCACTCTTTTTTTGTGCTAAAATTATCGCATGATATCAAAGGTAACGACAGCAACAATTATCGGGCTAAACGCTTATAAAGTAGAGGTGGAAACGGATTTTGTAAATTCGCTTCCGGGAGTTTCTATTGTAGGCTTGCCTGATACGTCCGTAAATGAATCCAGGGAAAGAATACGTGCAGCAATTAAAAACTCCGGATTTTCTTTTCCGTCACAAAAAGTAGTTATTAATCTGGCGCCTGCGGAAATAAAAAAAGAGGGAGCAATTTTTGACCTTGCAATGGCACTTGGGGTTCTTATAAAAGACGAGGTTATTTCTCAGGAAAGCGTCAAGGATTTCGCATTTTTGGGAGAACTTTCTCTTGACGGGAATTTAAGAAGCATAAAGGGGGTATTTCCTCTTGTTTTGGGATTAAAACAGGCGGGAGTATCGTCGGTTATTGTTCCTTATGAAAATGTTGAAGAGGCAGCACTTGCCGATGATATTGAAGTTTACGGAGCAAAAACGTTATCGGATGTTGTTAGTCATTTTAAAGAAGAAAAGAGTTTAAAGAAAACGAAAATTGACATTCAGGAATATTTAAAAACAAATTCAATGCAAGAAATAGTATATGATTTTAAGGATGTCAAAGGACAGACAAAAGCAAAGAAAGCACTGGAAATTGCGGCAGCTGGCGGACACAATATATTAATGACAGGTTCTCCGGGGTCAGGAAAAACGTTAATGGCAAAATGTTTTGCATCAATTTTACCGCCTTTAGAATTGGAAGAGGCACTGGAATTAACCAAAATATACAGCATAAGCGGATTATTAAAAGATAAAGGTTTAGTGACACATCGACCATTCAGGACAGTGCACCATTCCGCATCGGCAACAGGTATTATTGGCGGAGGCTCAAATCCGAAACCGGGAGAAATAACACTTGCGCATCACGGAGTTTTATTTCTCGATGAAATGGTAGAATTTCCGCGTCACGTTCTTGAGAATTTAAGACAACCGTTGGAGGACGGAGATGTTACAATTTCTCGTGTTAACAGTACCGTAAAATATCCCGCAAATTTTATACTTGTCGGAGCAATGAACCCTTGTCCTTGCGGATTTTTAGGGGATAGTCAACAGGCTTGCACGTGTTCTGAATATCAAATTCAAAAATATCGTTCAAGATTATCGGGACCTATTTTGGATAGAATTGATTTGCAAATCGAAGTTCCAAGACTCAGTCCTGAAGAATTATTGAACACAAAAACAGATGCCGAATCTTCTTATGTTATAAGAAAGCGAGTAGTTAAGGCAAGAAAAATTCAAACAGAAAGATATAAAAGTTATGGATTTTTTACAAATTCTCAATTATCGTCAAAATTAATAAAAGAGTTTTGCAAGTTAGATTCCAAATCCGAAAATTTCTTGAAAACAGCAATAATAAAATTTAACCTCTCAGGCAGAGCCTATGACAGAATTTTAAAACTCTCAAGAACCATTGCGGATTTAGAGGGAGTTGAAAATATAAAGCAAGCTCATATTGCCCAAGCGTTGCAATACAAGAGTTTTATAATTGAAAACGGAAAATAAAAAACGCAGTCAAGGTTTTAATCAATTCCACCTCAACTGCGCATAGTATTTAAAAACGATTACTCATGTAAATAGTCCATGTTGCGCATCCAATGTGGACTTTAAATGACGGGCTTTTGACGCCCCGTTAAAATTTTTAAGACCTAAATCCGCGTCTTTACTAAGATTGGAACCTAACGCCCCCTTATCCTCGAGAGCAAAATTCGCTCCCTGACTACCTTTGGAACCTAACGCCCCCTTATCCTCGAGAGCAAAATCCACTCCTTGACTACCTTTGGAACCTAGTGTCCCCCCCCCCTGCTCGGGTCAATAAATTTTTCATGTTCTTTACCTCCATTTTCTAATAACATTATCATTATAAACCATGTTTTAAATTTTTCAACCCCTGTGCCGGTTCTTATTTTACTTAAATTCTACTTTGTGCTAAAGTATGTTCGGTAAAAAGGATTTAAATTATGAAAATTGCGATTGCGCAAATTAACACTATTCCGTTTGATATTGAAGGAAATTTAAAAAAAGCTAAAGAATACATAAAAAATGCAAAGGATAAAAAAGTCGATACAATTATTTTTTCGGGAGCCTTTCTTTGTGGCGGATATTATTCTGATGTTTTGGAAAAATTTCCTGTTATAGAAGAAAATATCCAAAAAGCAATGGAACATCTTGCAACTTTTTCAAAAGGTATTCAAATTGTAATGGGCACTATCATGGATGATGATATTGTTGTGTGTATCATGAGAAGCGGCAGAATAAAAAAAATTGTAACATCTTCCGACGAAATTGTTGAAATTGCCGGCTTAAAAACCAGATTTGCCTTTGATATTATGGATTTAGAACCTATAGAGGAAGAAAATTTAATTATAGATTTTCTTCCGAGTATCTCTAAAGCAAATGTAGAAATTATTAAAGATGCTTCCCTGGTTGCAATAGCAAATATGAACAACGCCTATGTCATACACGTTAATCGAGTCGGTGCAAATGATGAAAAATCTTACGATGGAGGCAGCAGAGTGTATTCTCCTGACGGTGAACTTCTTGCTCGTGCAGAGTTTTTTAAAGAAGATTTATTAATTCTTGATGATTTTAAAGGCGAAATAAAATCTATCCCAACAGGCATGGACGAAGAACCGCCGGAGGAGTTTTCACTTGATTACGAATATGACCTTGAAAGAACATATATGTCCGTTTGTCAGGCAACAAGAGATTATTTTGGAAAGAACGGTTTGGAAAAAGCTGTTATCGGATTGTCAGGAGGTCTGGATTCTACTGTTTGTGCGGTAATTTTGGCGGATGTTTTGGGCGCGGAAAATGTTCTTGGGGTTTCAATGCCTTCTAAAATTACGACAGACTTGAGTAAACAAGATGCCTATCAACTTGCTCAAAACTTGGGAATTGAATTTAAAGAAATTCCGATTTCCCCTGTTGTAGATGCACTTAAACAAACTTTTGGGGATTTGCAAGGCTCTTACACAATGGATAATTTTCAAGCGAGGACAAGGGCAACAATTCTTTTTGGATTTTCAAACGAAATTCCAAAATGTATTTCTATTGCGACTTCCGATAAATCAGAAACGTATATGGGCTATGCAACAATAAACGGTGATATGTCAGGCGGATTTGCTCCGATTGCCGATATTACAAAAACAAAACTTTTTGCTCTTGCTGCTTGGTTGAATAAACATCGTAAACAAAAAAATGTAATTCCGCAATCTGTTCTTGAAAAACGTCCCGGAGCGGAACTTGCTATTAATCCTAAAACAGGGAAACCTCTTATGGCAGAAGAAGCGCTTATGCCTTACGAATTTTTGGATGAGGTTATTTGGAGAATAGAAATTTTGAATCAATCAAAAGAAAAAATGATGTTTCATAAATTTGTTTATGAAAAAAATAACAGTGTGTCAAAACAACAAAAAGAAGAGTGGCTTGATAAATTCTTTTGCCGGATGGCGTCTGCAACATGCAAAAGTAATTTGATGCCTGTATTTCCGTTGATTGATGAAAAATCCATAAACAAGAAAGTTTACAATGCTCCGGTTACTGCGAAAATAAATTTTGAAAGAATAAAATTATGAAAACTTTAAAATCTCTCAGATTGCATATTGGTATTTTTGGAAACGTTAACAGCGGTAAATCGTCAATTCTAAATGCAATTACCGCGCAGGATGTTTCGATAGTTTCGGATATGGAAGGTACAACAACCGATGTTGTTGAAAAAGCAATGGAACTTTTTCCGATTGGACCTGTTCAATTCCTTGATACGGCAGGGATTGATGATAAAAGTGTTTTGGGACAAAAAAGAATAGAAAAAACACTGTCTGTTTTAAACCGTACGGATGTTGCAATATTGGTTACGACTCCTGACGTTGGGGGTGATATTCAGATTATTGAAAAATTTAAGGAATTAAATATTCCGTTTTGCATTATAGTTAATAAAACCGATGAAAAATCAATTAGCGATGAAACATTCGCGTACTTGGAATCTTTAACGGATAATGTTTTGTTGACATCCGCGCTTAAAGATAACGAGATTACGGACAAGATTGTGAAATTGTTATTGAAAATAATTCCTGACGAATTTATAAATTCACCAAAAATATTTGAGGGATTATTGCAGCCGAAAGATGTTGTTGTTTTAGTTATTCCTGTTGATAAAGAGGCTCCGAAGGGTCGTTTGATATTACCGCAGGTACAGGCAATCAGGGAGCTTTTAGATGAAAATTGTATAACTCTTTGTGTTAAAGAATCGGAACTTGGGGACGCTTTAAAAATTGTCACTCCAAATCTTGTTGTAACGGACTCTCAAGCGTTCAAAAAAGTTAACGAAATTGTTCCCGAAAATATTTTGATGACGTCGTTTTCAATACTTTTTGCAAGATTAAAAGGGGATTTATCTGCTTTTGTTAAAGGAATAGAGGGTTTAAATTCCGTAAAAGAAGATGATAAAATTTTGATACTTGAAAGCTGCACTCATCACAATATTGAGGATGATATAGCGCGGGTAAAAATTCCGATGTTGATAGAAAAGAAATTGGGTTATCGACCGCAGTTTGAATATTTTACGGGTCACAATTTTCCTGAAATTGACGGTTACAAATTGATAATTCATTGCGGAGCCTGCATGACAAACAGAAAAGAAATTTTGTCACGAATATTAATAGCTGACAAAAAAGGTATACCGATAACGAATTACGGAATTACTATTTCGTATTGTTTAGGTATTCTTGACAGGGCAATTAAGCCGTTTTTCAGTGTATAAAGTATTTAATAAAAAGGCTGTTTCTACGGGTCCCCATCAGGGGTTGAAATTTTTGAAACATGGGTTATAATTATAATGTCAGGAATAAAACAGACCCTGAATCAAGTTCAGGGTGACGGACGGAAACAGCACACGTCATCCTGAATTTATTTCAGGATCTGTACCCTGAGAGTATCAGACAAAGATAAGGAGAAGAAACATGAAACAA
>JAFUZZ010000137.1 GCA_017476325.1 bacterium
CCACAGAGCGGGACGCAATGTGTGTGACCCTGTCGTCGACAGACATCGGAATCTGTTTCAAGGAGACAAGATGTACGTTAAGCGAGAGCATCGTAATCGCATTTGTTACAATATATTAAAATTTTTTTGAAAAATTTTAAAAAAAGGGCTTGACAAGTGTTAAAAAAATTGATATAACAGTTGTAGTATTAGAAAAGTCCTTACAAGTGTAAGGCGGAAACGAAAGGTGGAAAATCACATGATTAAAAAATTCGGTTTTACATTGGCTGAAGTTCTTATCACATTAGGTATTATCGGTGTAGTTGCTGCAATGACAATTCCTACATTGATGCAAAAAACAAACGACGCAGAATTGAAATCAGGATTCAAAAAAATGATTTCTGTAGTTAACCAAGGTATTTCAATGAACTATGCATTGGATGGCGTTGACTTCTCTAACATTTCAGGTCTTGGTGCTGCTAATGATGGACAAGGTTCTACTTGGTTAGGTTTCTTGTACAACAGATTGAACGTTGTTGGTTCAGGAACTCCAACCGGTGATATCACTACAGGTACTGAAGTATTCTTCTCAGATGGTTCTTCTATCATCTTGCCTGCTACTACACTTAACGAATGTGATACAGTAACAAAATGTCCTGTTGTTATCGACGTAAACGGTAAAAAAGGTCCTAACACAGTTACAACAACAACTAATGCTTTGAAAGACAGATACACAGTATATGCATACAAGAGACAATTCTCTCCATCATCTGCTGATGCTGACCCAGGTAACTACATCTTGAAAAACTAATTAGTTGATAAGATAGTTGATATTTTGAACGCGGCTTGCAATGTTTGCAAGCCGCGTTTTTTTATGCTATAGGATTACGACGTCGTGCTTATGCACTCCTCGTAATGACATGAAAGAGAGTCCGTAGCGCACGATGCGGACTCTAACTTACAATTCCGCCATGGACGCACTAAATACCCTCCCATGTCATTGCGAGGGTCTGAAAGACCCGTCGCAATCTTATGACTTTTTTTACTAATTGTACTTTAAGTCATTATAAGGAATGATTTTAGAAAGTTCTTTTTCAATTTTTCTGTTTTGTTCAAGCAATTCCAAATTTGCTTGTAATCTTAAAAAATAGCCTTTAGATAAACCAAAAAATTTTGTAAGTCTTAAATCTGTATCAGCACTAATTCCTCTTTGTCCTCTTACAATCGCATTAATACGATTTGATGGAACATTTATAGCCAAAGCCAAAGCATTTTGAGAAATATTTAACGGTTGTAAAAATTCCTCAAATAAAACTTCCCCAATATGCGGAATTGGAATTAAGTCTTTGTTCATTTTTATACTCCTATATTACTATTATATACTACGTAGTGCGTATAGTCAATCCCTTTATTAAGAAAATTAATGATAATCGACAATTTCAACGTTAAAAGCTGAATTATCAAGCCATCTAAAACAAATTCTATATTGTTGATTAATTCTTATTGAATATTGTCCTTGTCTGTCCCCGGATAATTGCTCTAAAAAATTTGCAGGAGGGATTTTTAAATCCGTTATATTTTCCGCTATATCTAGGCTGTGGAGTTTTATTAATGCTCTCCTTTGTATTTCTTGCGGGATTTTTTTAGAAAACAAACCTTTAAAAATTTTTTCTGTTTCTTTACATTTAAAAGATTTAATCATAACCAAATGCTATCATAAATAAAAACAGAAAAAAACTAAAATTTTAAGTCCACTTTGAACGCATTAAAAATCCTCAATATTAAGGAAAAACATAGGATTGCGACACCACTCACTACGTTCGGGTTCGCAATGACATGGGAGTGAGTCCTTAGCGCACGATGCGGACTCTAAATTAAAATTCCATAGCGAACGCATATAATACCTATCATGTCATTGCGAGGGTCTTTCAGACCTGTCGCAATCTTATGACATAATATAATTCCCCTAAACAAACGATGTTAATATAAAAATGTATATTATAATAAAGCAGGTGAGGGTTTACTTTCCCTAAAATCACGAAGTTCTTCGGCTCGACCTGTAAATTCGGACCACCGAAAGAAACGGAGGTGATTGCCTATGAAAACAATCATATTGCTTTTGTTAATTCTAGAACAACTAGCACTAATGATTGCGGTAATAGTGCTAGTTAAATAAAACCTAAGGGAAAGTATTGACTGATTTTCAGTCACCCTCACTCACTACTATAAACCATGTTTATAAAAATTTCAACCCCTATTTATCAAAAATTTACATAAATTTTTAAAACATAGGATTACGATGGCACTCATTACGTTCGGGTTCGTAATGACATGAAAGAGAGTCCGTAGCGCACGATGCGGACTCTAACTTAAATTCCGCCATGGACGCACTAAATACCCTCCCATGTCATTGCGAGGGTCTGAAAGACCCGTCGCAATCTTATGACTTTTCTTTTTATCCTCTTTCCGCCAGTTCTTTATCGACAAGCACCCAGCCTGATTCACTATCTCCGACCATGTTTAATCGTCTTATGATATCCCTAAAACTTGCCTCTTCTTCTACTTGTTCATCAACAAATGTATCCAAAAAGTTTTGGGTTGCCTTGTCATCTTCTTGTTCCGCAATTTTAACAAGGTCAAGTATGCTGCGCGAAATATATTTTTCATGTTCAAGCGCCGTTTCCATAACACATAAATGGCACTCCCATTCGTTTGGCGGAGTTTCTATCATTTCAAGTTTAACTTTTCCCCCTTGCAAAATTATATAGTTAATGAATTTCATCGCATGTTCGCATTCTTCTTTTGCCTGTTCTTTTAACCAGTGTTGAAAGCCTGTCAGCCCTTCTTCAAAAAAATATGTTGACATTGCCAGGTACATATATGCGGAATAAAATTCTTTTGTTATTTGTTTATTTAATTCGTTTTCAATTCTTTCATTAATCATTTTTGTTCTCCCATAATCCATGTATGTTACAAAATTCTTTTGCGCTCATTTTTCCAATGTCATAGCATTTTAATTTTAAAAACGCTTCTTCGTTCGGTTTAAGATATTTGCGCTTCATATACACTTCATCATCAGATATAACTTCAATAAACTGAATATAGTGTTCATCCGTCATAGGATGCGGTTGTGAACCTACGCGAACTTCAAGCACATCGTCTTTTTTAATAAAGACCGGAACATGTTTTTCCCTGTCACCGTCGGTTGTATTCGCTTCTAATCGCTGCATTGCTTGCCCGCAGCAAACAAGTTCTCCTGCTCCGTCGAGTACAACCTCGACTAAATTCCCGCAGATTTCGCATTTGTAAAGTTCTAATCTCTTTGTCATATTTTTTACCCCTTTCCAAAAATAAATTATTACGCTTGAAAAATTTTTTCATCAGACAGGTATCTAATAAAAATTTTTATGATATATTACTCTTATGAAGAAAAAAAATATTTTGGTTGCTTTTGGCACGAGACCGGAAGTTATTAAATTGGCTCCCGTAATATTGGAACTTAAAAAATATCCGCAAAAATATAATGTTATTATTTGTAATTCCGAACAACAAAAGGAACTTTCGAACCAAACTTTAAAATATTTTGGTTTGGATGCGGATATAAAATTGAATTGCATGCGTGAAAATCAATCGCTTGCTGAGGTTCAGGCAAGAATTTTATCGTCGCTCGACAAAATTTATAACGAACATAAAATTGATGCCACGATTGTTCAGGGCGATACAATGACGGTGTTGACGTCGGCGTTGGTTAGTTTTTATCACAAAGCTCCTGTTTTTCACGTCGAGGCGGGGCTGCGTTCTTATAATATCTATGAGCCGTTTCCTGAGGAAGTTATGCGTCAAATGACAAGTCGTGTAACCCAACTTCATTTCGCTCCTACTATTGAAAATAAAAAAGCCCTGCTTAAAGAAAATATTGATGAAAATATAATCCATGTTGTCGGAAATACAGTAACGGACGCGCTTTTTTGTCTTTCTGATGAAACGGTTAAAGAGTCAGAAAAGTTTTTTGATTTTGAAATTAATAAAGATAAACTTGTGCTGGTAACGGTTCACAGACGCGAAAATCATGGTGAACGTATTGACAGGATTTTGAATGCAATAAAGGATTTAACAACCGAGTTTTCGGACCATACTTTTGTGTTGCCTGTTCATCCTAATCCTAACGTTAAAAACAAGGTGTATGATGCGTTGGAAAATATCCAAAATGTTCATCTTTTACCTCCGTTGGATTATCCAAACCTTGTTTATTTAATGAAGAATGCTAAACTTATTTTGACTGATTCGGGCGGAATTCAGGAAGAGGCTCCGACTTTTGGTTGCCCAACGCTTGTAATGAGGTACGAAACAGAACGTCAAGAGGGTGTAAAAGCCGGGGTTTCAGTCCTTGTTGGTGCTGATTACGATAAAATAACGGAGCATTCAAGATTGATTTTGTCAAAGATGAAATCCGAAACGAGATTAAAGGTTAAAAACCCTTACGGTGACGGAACTTCGGCAAAACAAATCGAAAAAATAATCAGAGATTATTTTATGGCATAGTAATTTTGCCCAAAACCGTTCGTTTACTTGCTCCCGTACAGCATGGAAGATTGTTCGGAATTGAGTAATAAGTGCAATATCCAAGCAAAGCAAATGCCATGACCTCTTTAAAATTGTTTGAAATGCCGTAGTCTTCATGAGTTTTTATTTGAATATGTTTAGGCAAATATGTTCTTAAATGTTTTTTGATTGCGGGATTATATGCCCCGCCGCCGCCAAGGACGACTTCATCAAGGTCAACTTTAGGGTAGACAAATCGTTCGTAAGCCGTTGCTATTGTTTTGGCCGTCAGGGCGGTTAAGGTTGCAATAATATCCTCTTTTTTTTGCGGTGCGGATTTGAGTATGTTTTCAATATATTTTGGTGAAAAATACTCTCTACCCGTGGTTTTAGGCGGTTCGATAAAATAATATTCATCCTCGCAGAGTGCGTTTAGCCATGAGTCGCAAACCTTTCCTGAGTGTGCTATTTTTCCGTCTTTATCATAAGGTACTCCATAAAATTTATTGCAGCAGTAGTCAAGCATTATATTTCCGCATCCTGTGTCAAATCCGAAGGTGTCATATTTTCTAGAAATAACAGAGACGTTTGAAATTCCGCCGATGTTTTGAACCGCAACGTTACGTTTTAATGGCTTAAACCATTTTTCATCGGCAAAACAAACTAACGGCGCACCCTCTCCGCCTGCGGCAATGTCTTTTTCTCTGAAGTTTGATATTGTCATACATCCTGTTTCTTGCGCAATGATTGAGGATTCCCCAATTTGTAAAGTGCTTTTTTGGCTTATGTCTGATATTTTTTCGTTCTTAGGATAGTGGTAAATTGTTTGTCCGTGAGATGATATTAAATCAGGTTTGCCATGTTTTTTTATAAGTTCGTTTGCCGCGTCAGCAAAGCATTTTCCGATTACGAAATTATATGTACAAATATCTTTTATTGAGGCATTGCCCTTAAATATTTCAAAAATTTTGTTGCGTACTTCTTCGGGATACTTGTAATTTATTCCCTCGATTAAAACGCATGATAAATCAGGAGCAACCTCGCACAACCCTGCATCAATGGAATCGCATGACGTTCCTGACATCAGTCCTATAACTCTTTTTATTTTTAATTCATCCATTTTTCACCATTTTTTCTATTTCGATACGTACTCTTTCCATAACCTCATTCCAATCTGCGGGGGAGTTTTGTTTAAACAATTTTACGCAGTCATACCAATCGCAGTGAGACATGTCCATGTGCCAGCGCCAGTTGTATATGTATGGCAGAAGTATAAAACAAGGTTTTCCCAACGCGCCCGCAAGGTGGGCAAGTGAGGAGTCGTTTGAAATTATTAAATCCATGTTCTCGATTGCGGCGGCTGTGTCGGAAAAATTGTCAAATGTTTTGGCAAGGTCGATGACGTTGTATTTTGTACATTTTTCAAGTTCTTCAGAGCCTTCTGCCGTTTGCATTGAGTAAAATTGAGTATTTGGAATTTCAAATATTTTGAAAAATGATTCTATTGTGATTACGCGCTCAGTGTCGTAATATGTGTTGCCTTGCCATTTTATTCCTATTTTGAATTTGTCATTGTTTTTACAATATGCTTCATAATATTTTTTTACCTTTTCGGGATTTGCATTCATATATTTTCCTGTTGTTCCAAAAATATTATCGTTGTTGAGTCCCAAGGCATAAGGAATACTTAAAAGCGGAATATGATAATCAAAATGAAACTCATTTTCCGGAGTAAAATATTCAAGATAATCTACTCCAAGTTGCGGATTATCCGCAAAAAGCGGGGTTAATTCGGAACGAGGTTTGAAGATTAATTTTTTGCATCGTTCTTTAACCATAGGCAAATATCTTGCATACATAATTATGTCGCCAAAACCCGCTTCGTAGTAAGTGTATATTGTGCTGTCCTTAACGTTTTCACCTTGCCAAAGTTTTGCGGATTTCATAAGGTTTGGAAAGGTCTTTTCCTGAGACATAATCGCGCTTTTACGGCAAAGTCTGTTTTCAAAGTATTTGACTCCTGTTTCATAGTCTTTGTCACGAAAATAGTTTAATGAAATGAAATATTTGCTCTCCGCATCGTCGGGGTTTAATTCTAAAACTTTGTTAAAGGTTTTAATCGCGTCTTTAGGGCGGTTAAGGTTGTTTGCATATAACGTTGCGAGGTTGAAATATGCAATAGAAAGTTTTGGATTAATTTCGGTTGCTTTTTTATAAAAAGTTTCTGCCTGTTCAAATTGGCGCAGACCTTTTAGTGCAGTTGCGAGGTTAAACCAATTTTCCGCGTTTTGCGGATTTTTTTCGCACGCAATTTCGAACGTATTTTTTGCAACTTCGTACTCGCGAATATCAAGGTAAACGGCTCCGAGACATTCGTAATAATACGGTTCATCTTTGATTTTTAGCGCTTTTATTATGTAATCAATCGCCTCGTTAAACCGATTTGTTTGATAGTTTAAAACGCCGAGCATGTTTAGTGCATCTGAGTTTTGCGGCTCTGTCGCAATTACTTCAAGATATTTTTCTTCTGCTTCTTTTAGTTTTCCATGCGTGTGTAAATTAAACGCGTCCTGATATTTTGACAATTTATAAATCCTCCGTTTTAGGTTAAATCGTCATTCTGAACTTGTTTCAGAATCTGTTTATGTTAAGTAATTACAGACCCTGATGTCTAACGACGACAGGCTCACTCGTTTCGGTTAACCTCAACGGTTCGCTTTGTCATAAATTCAGGGTGACGAAATGTATGAACATACAACTCGTCATGCTGAACTTGATTCAGCATCTGTTGATGAAGTAGCCTCTGAAATAAATTCAGGGTGACGTTTTTTGTAGTTTTTAGTGTAAACTATATAAAAATCACTTTTTAATTATACCATGTTTTATAAATTTGGGGTAAAATGTTAACAAATGATTGAAGATATTTTAAAACGCGGAAATGTTTTTAAACTTGTTTGCGGAGCCGGAAACGAGGATTTGGAGGAAGTTGAAAACCTTGTCGCTCTTTATTCAAAGGCGGGGTGCGAAATATTTGACCTGAGTGCAAATCCTGATGTTGTCGATGCGGCAAAGCGAGGTTTAGCCCATGCCGGAAATTTACAAAATCGCTATCTTTGTGTTAGTGTCGGAATAAAGGGTGATCCGCACGTTTCAAAAGCCGTTATTAACGATAACTGTAAAAAATGCGGTAAGTGTGAAATTCTGTGCCCGCAAAACGCCGTAAAATATTTCAAGGTTAATTCTTCAAAATGTATCGGGTGCGGAAGATGTGTTCAAGCATGCAATGCCGGGGCGATTAAAAAACGTGATATGGCAAAGGATTTGAAAGAGATTTTACCGCCGATAATTAAAAAAGGTATAGACTGTATTGAACTTCATGCCTGCGGTGGTGATGAAAATGATGCTCTTGAAAAGTGGAAGGACATTTGCACTATGTTCAACGGGCTTAAAAGTTTGTGCATTGATCGTTCAAAACTCGGTAATGACGGAGTGTTAAAACGTGTTGAAAAATTTTGTGAAAAGGAAAAAATCATTGTTCAAGCAGACGGCTATCCGATGTCGGGAGGGCAGGACGATTATAAGTCAACCCTGCAAGCCGTTGCGATGGCGGAAATTATTCAAAACTCAAAATTACCTGTATACTTACTAATCTCAGGCGGTACAAATTCCAAATCGTATGAACTTTCAAAACTTTGCGGTGTTGATGTTAACGGCGTTGCAGTAGGTTCTTTTGCGCGAAAAATTGTTAAAAATTATATTTCCCAAAAAGATTTTTTACAAAACGAGGAAAGATTTAATAAAGCACTTGAAATTGCCAAAAATTTGGTTAATACTGTAAAATATGAATATTCTGATAACAGGTAGCGGAGGGTTTATCGGCAAAAATTTGAAGGAGTTTTTGTCTGATAAATTTACCCTGCTAACTCCGCGAAGTTATGAACTTGACCTTTGTAACGGGTTTGCGGTTAAACAATATTTTGATTGCAATCCGATAGATTATATTATACATTGTGCCTCTGTAGGCGGTGTTCGAGGCGTTGAGGATGCAAGCACAACATTGGCTGATAATCTTAAAATGGTTCAAAATTTGATTGATGCAAAATCTAAAGATACGAAAATTATCCTGTTTGGTTCAGGCGCAATGTACGATAAAATGCGGGATTTGCACAAAGTTTGCGAGTCGGACATCGGAAATTTTATTCCGAAGGACTTGTACGGGCTTTCAAAACTTGAAATTTCGAAACTCGTTAACCTGCGAAACGATATTTTGTGTTTGAATATTTTTGGCTGTTACGGAAAATATGAGAAACAAACCCGTTTCCCGACTTATGCGATTTCTCAAAACCTTGAGCGTAAGCCGATTATTATTAACCAAAATGTAGTTTTTGATTATTTATATATTGAAGATTTGTGCAAAATAGTTTATTATTTTATCAAAAATAATCCGCAGGAAAAAATTATAAATGCTACGCCAATTAAGAGTGTTTCTCTGATTGAGATTGCGAACATTGTTAATGAAATCGGCGATTATAAATCGGAAATTATAATAAAAAAAGACGGATTAAATTTTGAATATACAGGAAACAACGATGTTTTGACAAAATATTTTTTCGATTTTACATCTTACGAAACAGGATTAAAAAATTTATACGGAGTGCTAAATGAAATTCGACAACTACATATTTGACTTTGACGGAACAATTATTAATTCGCAAAAAGATGTTTTTTTATGTTTTAAACGAGCGTTTGAGGCGGTTGATTATAAAATAGACGAAACTCGTCTAAATCCTGACGTGATTGGACCTCCGCTTAAAGAAATTATTAAACTTATTGCTCCCGAATTAAAGGATGATGCTTTGATTAACAAAATTTGTGATGTATTCCGAAATATTTATGATAACGATCCGAATGACAATACTTTTATTTATGACGGGGTTTTTGAGTTTTTAAAAACATTAAAATCGGAAAACAAAAAAATTTTTATAGCAACGTTTAAACCGATGGTTCCGACAATCATGCTCGTAAAAAAACTTGCAATAGAAAGCTTTTTTGACGATATATACGGTATTGATAAGTTTGGAGAGCATATAACCAAGGAAGAAATGATTTTGGATATTGTCTCAAAATACAAACTTGAAAAATCTAAAACCGTCATGATTGGCGATGCCGCAACAGATATGCTTGCGGGTAAAAAAGCGGGTATTTCGACAATAGGGGTTTTGTGGGGCTATGGAAGCGATAAAACGGATTTGATTGAAAATTCCGATAAAGTCATTAATAGTATTAAGGAATTGGAAGAAGTAAAACTATGAAAATAAAATATTTAATTATACCATTGGCATTGGCACTTTCAGGAACCGTACTTGCGGCAACGTTTAAGGTTTCACCGTCAGGCAGTGTAAAAACTCAAAGCGGTGTGCCGACAAATAGTTATTATAATAACTATTACGCAAAGAATTATGTTGAAAATCAGACCGTGCAAACGGGTTCCATCAAAAACATTGAACTTGTAATGGATTTTTCGGGAAGCATGTCCGCCTGGGTAAAAGAGGCTAAGAGTACAATGTCCAAAATAATTGCTCAAATACCTCCGCAAACAAACGTCGGGTTTAGGGTGTTTGGGCAGACAATAAACCGCGAGGATACCGTTTCAAGACAGGCGAGTGTTTCGGGAATTCAAAAAAAAGGTTCGACTTTTGTTGTAAAAACCGAAACCCCTGAAAACTTAAACGGTGCGTGCAGTGCGACAAAACAGGTTTCAAAAATTTTACCCGTAGATTATAATAACTTGATTAGCGGAATGAATTCCGTTGCGCTTGGCGGCGCGACACCGATGGTTTTGGCTTTGCAAAAAACGGTTTATAACGATTTTGCGCAAATTCCGACATCGGAACCAAAAAAAATTGTTTTGATTACAGATGGCGGCGAAAATTGCGGCGGGGATCCTTGTGCTTTTGCAAGACAGTTAAACCGAAACGATATTCAAATTGATGTAGTTTTGGTTTCATCAAATTCCAGAGAATTAATTTGTTTGGCAAGAGAGACAGGCGGAAATTTCTATACGCTAGATAATGTGTCTGATTTGTCAAAGACTCTGACTCGTTCTATGACGATAAAGAACGAACCGCAAACTCACCAAAGTTATGAGTTTATAAGTGACTAGAAAGTCAAATTGTCATCCTGAACTTGTTTCAGGGTCTGTTTCTTCAACTGAACCTGTCGTCGTTAGACAGCGGAATTTTTATCCATACATGACTTGCACATCATCTAGATTTGTATTTTGTATTGCGTTAAACAAATCATATTTTACTTGCAAATCAAGCCAAAATTCGGCATCGGAATTAAAGGCTTTAGCGATTTTTAATGCCATCACAGGTGTTATTGCCGTTTTACAATTTATTATGTCATAGATAGACTTTCTCGATACTCCGAGCATTAATGCAACTTTTGCAACAGATAAGTTTAATTCATCAATGTAACCTGTTTTTAACAATTCTCCCGGATGTGGCGGATTGAACATTTTTAACTCCTTTATTAGTGATAGTCCTGATAATCTACAATATAAACATCTTCTTCTTTAAACTCAAATGTAATTCTCCAATTTGCTTGAACTGTGATTGAGTATAAATTTTGCATATCTCCTTTAAGTTTATGTAATCTAAAGGCGGGGATGTTTAATACTTCTATTGTTTTTGCTGTGTCTAAAGCGCCTAAAATAAGTCTTAACTTAAGGGCATGTATATTTTGAATACCTTTTGTAGAGCCTGTTTCAAAGAATAATTTTAAGCCCTTATGTCTAAATGACTTTATCATATTTACATTATATCATGCATTTTGTATATTGTCAAGTGACACTATACAAAATAAATTTCCCGTCACCCTGAATATATTTCAGGGTCTGTTTTTCAACAGATGCTTAAGGACTCTAGTTCCAAATCCGCATTGGACGCAAAAACAAACCTCCATGTCATTGCGAGGCTGAACGAAGTGAACGCCGTCGCAATTCTATGACAATCTTATTACAATCAAAATTCTCCAAGATTAACTTTTGTAAAAAATCTTTACATAATTGTAAATTATTGTAAAAATATAGTATAATTATATAAAGAATGTTGGCTCAAAAGCCGACCATGCATGAGAGAAATTATAATTATAATCAGTATAAAGGACAGGATAAATGGGTTTAGCGGCATCACAATGTAGGTTATTATCGTTAACATCAAGGCTTTCGGACTTGGAGTTGCGTGCGCAATCGTTGTCAAACCAAAAGGTAGCGCTGGCGTCAGCGTCATCCAGAGCGTCAAATAATTATATTAATGCCTTAAACAACCAATATGTAAACATTTGGAACCCGGACGGAACATATTCTCAAGCGACAGCGGACACATTGACGTGTTTCAACGCTGCAACCGGCGCGGATCAACTGTTCTTGCAAAACGATTTGGGTCAGGTTCTTTGCTCAAAAGATATGCTGAATGCGTATGTGAACAGTTTGGATGCTGCAACAGGCTCTTGTAGTCTGGATAAGTTCTTAGATAATGTAGGAGCCTCAACAGGTAAGGCTGAAAGTCTTGCTTTACAACAATTAGCGACAATGGGCGATGATTATGCGGCTATTACTGATCTTGTAAGTACTGTTTCGATGTATAATCAGGCCTTGGACCCGAGTGCCGGTCTGATGACAAAATTCGGAAACCTAAAAAGTGCTGTAGGTTTAGGTGATGAAGAGCTTGCTGATGGATATTTTTGGCAAAGTACAATTTTAAATACAGGTTCAAGTGTTGAAAATTCTCTAAAGGATATTGAAAATGTTCTTAGAGGCAGAACTGCAGGTAATGCTGATGCGGTTGCGGTTTTGACTTCCGTTGAGCAAATGTTAACCGGGAAAAAGGTTAATGAAGTAAAAGATGATGGTACGGTTACGTTTACGGATGAAGTTGCAACCAGTGAAATGACAACCAAATATAATTCGTATTACTATAATATCAACGAGATTATGAATAACACTATTGCCAATCGTTATACAGTGCAACTGGGTGAAAATGGCGGCTCTATACCGCAAATGAATTCTACTGAAAATGTCAGTGTTGACGCTTTGGATTTCGTTGTTACAAGTCCTAATGAGAATAATTATAAGACATTCTTTGAGAATTTAGAATCTATTATAAAAGCGAATTACGAATATGGTAATAATTTGGATGAAACGGCTTATAACAGTATGATTAAACCTGCCGTAGAACTTGCAAAACTTGCCGTAACATCAAATGCTATTAAACAGTCTCAAATTTCTGAAATTGATTCAGCTTGGGATGGATTGTTTACAGGCGGAGAAAAGAATGGAAGTTTGGCAGATGAAGCGGTTGATTGGAATCAAACTGTCATTGATGCCTATGCTAATAACTCTAAAATGTATTCAAAGAATGATACCTTCAATATGACACAAAGCAGCTTGGCTAATGAATTTTTTGCCTACTTTGATGCGTTAATGACAGGGACTGATGAAACAGCCGACAAGATTTTAAAAGACTATTTTGTTGCCAATGAAACAAATACTGATGGCACTTATAAAACAATTAAGAGTGTCCAAACTTCTGTTTTGAAAGATAATGTCACAATAACAGATGAAGATTTGACTGAAATTAAAAAATATTATGAAGTTGATTCTAATAACAAAATTAAAATGTCAGGCGGTCAACCTGTTTTAAAATCCGGTGTAACATTAACTGATGAAATTAAAGGCATTGTCGGAAAATATTATAATACCGATAATGACGGCAACATCAGATATACGGAAGCTGCTACTTTAAAAGATGGTGTGACACTTTCTGATGCAGATAAAGCTCTTATTAAACAATATTATGATGTTAATGATGATGGTTCAATCAAGGTTAACAATGGTGTTGCTGCAAGCAGAAACAATGCTTTGTTCAAAAAATATTTTGAATTAAACGATGATGGTACTATTAAATTGGACGGGAATGACAATCCTATCTTAAAAAGTGGTGTTACAACCACAAAAACGGATTTTAGTTATGTTGGAAAATTCCAACAAGACGGAACTGACAATTCAAATACAGATAATTCTGTTTATTTCATTTTCCAAGAAAATATGAAGTTGGTAAACGATCACTGTTTTGGTACAGATTCAAGTCAGTGGTGGGATCCGAAATCTTCAGGAGATATTGCCGGTGCTGGTTCTAATTTGAATGATGCTCGTCTCACTAGAATCAGTTTGCCGGGAGGATTGAGACCGAACGATGTATCCACTAGCGGTAATTTAGCACAGTACAATGATAAAAAAGATCATATCTTTTTGTACGGTGCCGGTAAAATGACCGATTCTCGTGTAAACTGGGGTAAATTGACGGCGGATTATGCTCAAAGTGCATATTATATCGGTTCAAGTTTGAAAGTTAATGATCCAAGTTTGATAGCGGGGCAGAATTCTACTGCCACTATTTTAGCCACAGATGAAACATATAATGTGTTGAATGATTTGAATAAATTGGTTAATAATGAATCTACAATGGAGCAAGTAAACCAAACCGGTATGAGATTTGTTGCGGATCCGTCAAATCCGAACAGTGCGCCTGTTGTTGCTACTATGCAAATTACGGAAGGTATTCAAAGGATACCGGGTGATAACCATAAATACGTGTATCATACCGATGATGCGGGTAACAATGTCCAATTAAAAGATGCAAACGGTAATCCTGTAGCTATGCAATGTGAACAAATTACTCCGTATGTAGCTGCTCATTATGAATATGATGACGATGGAGGTTCCACCTATGTGCCGGAACAAAAAGGTGTATATCAGTATTATTTTGAATATAATAATAGAAAATATTATGTATCAAATTCCGATAATACTCCAACGCAGTATTCTATGAGTATGTCTTATGATGATGCGAAGAAAGAATCTACTATGTCTTCAACCCTTCCGACATCTAATGTTAATTTTGTTTGTACGGACAAAATTATGCCGGAAACAGCATCATTTAATCAAAGTGATTGGTTAGTAACCGGCTCAGGACATAGTCACGTTTACGAAGAAATTCAAGGTAAGTGGTATGCTTACTATGAAGAAAATGGCGTGAGGATGTATTATGCCGGTGCGGATGGAAATATTTATGCTTGTAATTCTGAAAGTGAAATCAAGACATTATATAGCGGTTGGTCTAATCAAAATGGTGGTTCAGGCAGTGGCGAAAATCTTGATTATTGGGTTCCATCAAAATCGTTTGGTACTTTCACTTCATCTTTGAAAGATGAGATTAGTGCACATTATGAATCGTCAAAAGCCATATCTTTTAACTATATGCCGATTGATGCATTATCATCAACTTTAGATTTTACTCCGCTTACGGATTTCGATGGAAATTCTCTGCCATCAGGTTCTGTTATGTATTATACAGATTCCAATGGCAATATTGTGCAAATGACACAAAGTGAATTTGCTAATTGGAGTAAGGACAGTACTGCAGGGGCTAAGTGTCACTTATTGATCCCTGCTAAAGATTCTAGCGGTAATAATAAATCTATGACAGATTACTTTGGTAAAGATGATTATCTTTACACTTTAAAAGATCAGTTCAAAAAGATTACTTATTGCGGTCAGGAGTACTGGGCTTGGGGTGGTGAAAGCGGTGTTGATGCTGCTACATTCTATTCAGCAAATGCTAATGCTCAGTCTATGATGCCTCCATCTGTTAAATCAGAGTTTGCAATAACTCTTTATAGTTATGATTATGCAGAAACTGTTGAGCATGATGACGAAATTAACAGCGCATATCAGTCTAAGTACGAAAAAGTTTACAAAGAGGGTTGGCAATCTTGGGTTAACACTCTGACAACTTCTATTGAAAAAGCTCAAAAAGCTTTTGAAGCTAAACGAAAAGAAGAAAGTGACAAATTAAAAGCGGCTATTCAAGGTGGTACGGATGCAGATGGTAATACCAAAGAGGGGCTTAAAGATTTACTTATCTCTTATGTTCAAAATACAAAAGGCTTAAGTGAAGAAACAGTGGCTGCTTTGCAAACGGATATTAACGACTTGGTTAGAGATTTTACCGATCACGATGGTAATACGGTTGTTTTTGACTCAACAACACTTGGTGAATTTACCACAAAGTTGGATTTGATATTCAACAAAATCAATGGTACTAAATCGACGGTTCAAAATCTTGCTGATGCTGATGCTACGGACGAAGCTTTAATTAAATATTACACAAATATCTTTAATGCGATTGAAAGATATGGTGCAAGGTCTATTGATGATAAAAAATGGACTGATAAAGAATGGCTTAATGAACAATTAACTATAGGTAATATCCATACATCCATCGGTACTAACGGTTATTTGGAACAAAAGCCTTACACTTCATTAGATTATTTATCAATAGATAACTTGAATGAAGAACTTATCTCAAAAGCGCAAGCTGAATATGAGGCTGAGGTTAACAGAATATCTAAGAAAGAAAAGAAAATTGACCGCGAACTTTCTATGATTGAAACCGAACATACCGCTATTGAAAACAAAGTCGAAGAAATTAAAACAGTTCAAGAAAAGAACGTTGAAAGAAGTTTCAACCTGTTCTCATAAGATGTTCTTTGTGATAAAAAAATCATGCCGAACCAAGTTCGGCATGACAAATACTCGTCACCCTGAATTTATGACAAAGCGAACCGTTGAGGTTAACCGAAACGAGTGAGCCTGTCGTCGTTAGACATCAGGTGTTATTTCATCAATAGTTCTTTATACATTTCCATGTATTTTTCGGCGCTTACTTTCCAGCTAAAATCGCAACTCATTGCATTCTTAACTGTTTTTGTCCACTCTTCTTTATTATGATAAATATGTATCGCGTACTTAATACCGTTCATCATATTGAATGCGTCGTAATCCCAGAACTTAAATCCGTTTGCATTTTCTAAAGGATATCCGATAACAGTATCTTCTAAGCCGCCGGTTACACGTACAATCGGTAATGTACCGTAGCGCATTGCTATCATTTGACTTAATCCGCAAGGCTCAAATTTACTTGGCATTAAGAACATATCTGAGCCGGCATAAATTTGGTTCGCAAGTTCAGGCGAAAATCTTGTGTAAGCACGTATATTCCTTGTTGTGTGTGACAAATAATCAAAGTGATCCTCAAGCCACATATCTCCTGTTCCAAGTATTAATAAATCAGCATCAAGGGCTTTAAGCTCTTCATCAAGTCCCCAAAACAGTTCAAAACCTTTTTGAGGTGACATCCTTGATACCATACCAATAAGCGGTCGTTCAGGATTATATTCCATCGCAAATTTGTCATACAAGAATTTTTTACACTCAATTTTTCCCTTTAAACTGCGTTTGCTGAAATTCTTAGCTATAAGTTTGTCTTTTTGCGGATTAAACTCATCCGTGTCAATCCCGTTTACAATTCCGACAAGTTTATATGAGTTATCTCTCAATGTGCAGTCAATGTTTTCTCCGCCTAGCGGGGTTTGAATTTCTTTTGCATAATTTGGAGAAACCGTAACAACTTTGTCTGAATAGTTTATCGCTCCGCGCATCCAGTTTACTCTTCCAAAAAATTCTACTCCCCATGAAAACATTACTTCGTGCTTTGGTATTCCCGCAAAGTCCAAAATGTCATCATAGAAAAGTCCCTGATGCGCAAGGTTGTGAATTGAATAAACTGCTTTTGTTTCTTTGAAAAATTCATCATCGCGATATGAGGTTTTTAAATATACAGGTATCATTGCCGTATGCCAATCGTTGGCATGGATTATATCCGGTTTGAAATTAAGAAGTTTTGTATATTCCAATACCGCCTTGGAAAATGCTATAAATCGTTCTTGATTATATCTTTCGTCAATATTAAAAGGATATACGTTATCAAAACATCCAAAATATTTTTGACTCTCAACAAAAAATACGTTAATTTTTGTGTCGGGAATTTGTGTTTTATGAAGTTCAAACACGCATTCGCTCCATCCAAAACGAAGTTTTAGTTTTGAATTTTCGATATGTTTAATATTATACTTTTCTCTGTCAATACACCCATGCAACGGTGTGAAAATAACAACTTCCGCTTTCTTTAAATACTTTGGTAAACTGCCCACAACATCCGCTAAACCTCCGACTTTTGAAAATGGTTTAACTTCCGCAGACGCAAATAATATTCTCATTTTCGTTCTCCTTTTTATTGCATATTAATTATATATTAATTATAAAAAAAAGTCCATTTTTCTTTATTGACTAAATTGGCATGTTAAGATATATTAATAATAGACGATTACATGTTAAAGTATCATGACAAAAGTGTCGTTATAATACGTGTATCAGGAAAATAACAGGAAAGTTGAAAGACTAAAATGGGTTTAGCAGCATCACAATCTAGATTTTTGCTTTTGACTGCACGTCAAAACAGTTTAAATTCGCGCATGCTTTCGTTACAAAACCAGGATATGGCGTTGCAACGTCAAACCACTATTCTTTCACAAGATTATAACAAAAAACAAAACGCTCAATACGTTACGTATAATGATGAGACATTAAATTATGCAGCATTGATGCGTCCGAATACAACAGGTTCTAACCACATGGTTACTGATTCTTCCGGTGCTGTTGTGTTAACGGAATCAATGGCAGGCTATATGCACTTAAAAGGTGGCAAAGGTGATGGTAAGGCCTTTAAGTCTGCGGTTTCTTCTCCTGAAGAATTGATGAAAAATATGGGGCTTAATCCTCCGTCTTCAAATGCTAATGCTCAGGATAAAACTTGGGCAACGTCCGCTTATAAGTACGACGATAACATTATGAACCAAGCTGTTGTTACTGTTCAGGCAGCATCTCCGCTTGCTCTTTCCGGCTATTTATGGACACAAGACAGTAACGGAAATATGGTAATTGATGAAACTGCCGGATATGAATATGCAATGGGGCTTCAACAAAATACTGCATCCAGTGGCGGTACAGGTCAAGGTGGTGCCGGTCTGCAGGCGCTTGCATGTATTTCGACTTTAGATAAATTTGCTTATACTGAACCAAATGTTCATGCCGTTGTAAATGAATTTGTTTCCGCTTCAACTACTGCGATGTCAAATGTCATGTCACAAAATCTTGGTTCTACCGATGCGGTACAAAAAGCCTTAGATTACGCTTCACGTATGACTCAAGAAAAGTATGGAAAATCAGTTATTGAGGGTGTAAATAAACCTTTTGCCGGAAGTGGTTATAACGGTTTGCCTAAAGGCATAACTGCAGAAGCCGCAGAGGGTACAGGTTTGTCACAAACTATTAAAGATGTTGATGGCGAAACAGATATTAATCTTTACAATTCTACCGGAATTGTAGTTTCTGAAGCACCGTATAACCAAACTATTACAACTAATATTGAACCTGTTATCAAAAATGGTCAAGTTACAGGAACTAACTATGCTAAACAAATGACCACTTACGATGGTAAGGATGTTTTTGTTAACACTGCTCAATTAACGGCAACATTTTTAAACTATTTTGATATCGGTATGATGTTGCAGCTTGGTTCTGATACTTCAACGGCATTTGCTAAATATCTTGAAGGCAAAATGGATGAAACCAATGATATTATTGCATTAAGAAATGAAATTAAATCAAAAGGGCTTCAATACTTTGATGAAACGGATAATAACAACCCTAGAAAGTCCATTACAGACGATTCTTATTATGCAAATTATCCTGTAATTCAAGGCGAAGTTGATATGTATAAAGAAGTCGCAAAATCTATTACTATCGGTAATGAAGGAACAACGATAAGAATGGCCGTTGATAAGGATAGTAATAACTTCGAACAGTTTTCTATTCAAGTTCCAAAAAGTACAGGTAGCTCTGATTGTTGGACAGTTACATATAAACGGGATACTACTGTTGCGGTAGATGATTATGGAAACTATACTTATAAAGTTTCTGTTGAGGGGGCTACTGCGGAAACAAGAAACTTAAGTATTCCTATAAAATATCTTGTAAAAACAGGAAAAGGTTCTGATTGTATCGGACAATATGGTAATACAACATTAATTGACCCTACTTTTGAAACTGGAGCAGCCGGTATTTTTGGTTCTAAAAATATTGCTACAAATTCATATAAAAATGTTTTGAATTACAATAACGGCACTTCAAATAAATCAACAACATCTACTACTAAGGCAAGTGATGCAGACGGTGAATATGCAATAAACTACTATCGCAGTTTGTACAACGCTTTGGCTGCAGGAGGTTGGGTTGTTGACGGACAAGTTAATGACGCAAGTTATTTAAGCCAACAAATGTTGCAAGGCAACATGGTTTTGCAAGAGTTCAATAACTCTTCTTCTTGGAGTGTTTTGCAACTCGGTGACTCTAATAATGGCTTGGATACGGTTGATGATACCGACACTCGTGAAAAAGCTAAGGCTGAGTACGAATCTCAATCTGCTATCTTGAAAACTAAGCAAACATTCTTGGAAAACGAAATTGAATCTATCAAAACCCAATCAGAGGCTCTTGATACCGAAAAAGATTCCTTAAAGAACATTATGGAAAAAGAACAAGAAAAATTCAAGGTCTTTGTCGGCTAGGGGTGGCAAAAGATTAGATGATGTTTTTGTAAAGATGCCAAGGGCTTTGTCGGCTAGGGGTGGCAAGAAATTGAGTGATGCTTTTGTAACGGCATAGTAGCTTTTATCGGTTGCGGTGTGGCAAGAAGTTAATTAAGGTTTCTGTAACTGAGCAAAGATTTTTGTTGGCTTGTTGTGGCAAAAGATTGGTTTATTAAAATATCTGCCAACTACACCATAATATCAATTACATGCCCGCCTTGGCTGTGAATTTTTTCAACGGCTTGTTCGTAACCGATATTAAGTTTTTGAGCAAGCTCTTTTGCTTTGTCTCTGTATTGAGAAAATTTTCCGGCTTGATTTTCGGCAGAGGGTTTAATTAGTCCTGTTACAAAACTGTCAGGATGTTTGGCATGCTCTTTCAATTCCGTAAAATAGTTTTGACCTATTCGCCTGTATACTGTATCTGTACCTAAATTAATCATTTTTTACCCTTTTCCCACCTTATATTTTAATAAAAACAAATTAATTAATTTTTTTGCCTATAACGGGAGCAATTTGTTTAATATCTTCATAAAGTTGTTTGTACTGTTCAATATAAAGCGATTGAGCGCCATCACAAAGGGCGGTTTCAGGCGAGTTGTGAACTTCAATGATTAATCCGTCGCAACCTGCCATAATTGCGGCTCTACCCATTGGCACAACGGCCATTCTCAGTCCTGTTGAGTGGCTTGGATCAACAATAATCGGCAAATGAGAAAGATTTTTTATTACAGGAATGCAACCTAAATCAAGAGTGTTTCTTGTTGCTTTTTCAAAGGTTCTTATACCGCGTTCGCAAAGAATAACTTGGTTATTTCCTCCAAGAAGCAAATATTCCGCAGACATTAAAAGTTCATCAACCGTTGAGGCAAGTCCGCGTTTTAGCACAATTGGTTTTCTTGATTTGCTTAAAACTTTCAAAAGATGATAGTTGTGCATATTTCTTGCCCCGACTTGGATTATGTCAACATATTCTTCAAATAGTTCTATTTGGGAGGCATCTGTCATTTCCGATATAACTGCCATGCCGTATTTATCTCCGACTTCGCGCAAAATCTTTAGTCCTTCTTCGCCAAGACCTTGAAATGCATAAGGGGATGTTCTCGGTTTAAAAGTCCCTCCGCGCAAGACTTTTATCCCAACCTGACTTAGTGCGCATGCAATGTTGTCAAGTTGTTCATAACTTTCCACAGCACACGGTCCGGCAATCAAGCCGACATTATCTCCGCCAAATTTGACCCCTTTTACATCTATAATTGTATCTTCCGGTTTGTATGTTCTTGTTGATTGTAAAAATCTTGATGAAATCTTGATTACATCGGATACTCCGGCAAAAAGTTCTATTTCCCTTGTGTCAAGCGAGTTTTTACCCTTTACCCTTATTACAACTTTATTTTCATCGTCAGAAATATCTGCTTTCAAATTCTTTTTTGTTAAAAAATCAAGAATATTATCTATATTGCTTTTGGTTGCTTTTGAATTCATTACAATTAGCATAATTGTCAGCCTTTCTTATTTCCTTGTTTATGTTATTACAAATTTAGGCAATTTGCAATAAAGTATAATTATTGTATAATATTTTTGGGAGTTAAAAATGACAAACAAAACCGATGTAATTGTTGTTGGAGCAGGACCTGCGGGAATTTCCGCAGCGATTACGCTTGCTAAAGCCGGCAAAAGCGTTATTCTTATTGAACGAGGGGCTTTTGCGGGTGCAAAAAATGTGTTTGGCGGTGCAATTTATACTCAACCGACAAAAGAAATTTTTCCTGATTTTGAATATGAAGCTCCTCTTGAAAGAAAAATTATCACACATAAATATTTTTTAAGAAATGATTCTCAAGAATTGGGTGTGGAATATTTTAATGATATTCACGATAACGCTTATACTGTTATAAGAGGCAAATTTGACAGGTATATGCAAAAAAAAGCAGAAGAGGCGGGAGTCGTTTTTGTCAATGAAACTCTTGTTGAGGATTTAATATATGACGGCAAATTTGTTGTCGGAGTCAAAACAGAGTTAGAAAATTATTATTCTAGTATAGTAATCCTTGCCGACGGAGTAAACTCTCTTCTCGCAAAACAAGCAGGACTAAGAAAAGAAATCCGAAAACAGGATGTTGTTTTGAGCGTTAAAGAGGTTATAAAAATCGGCGAAGATAAAATCAACGAGCGTTTTAATCTTACATCGGGAGAGGGCAGTGCTTACGAGATTTTTGGCGAACCGATGAACGGATTTTTTGGTGCTGGATTTTTATATACGAATAAAGATTCCGTATCAATCGGCGTCGGAGTAAGTTTGGAAGATCTTGCGGAATTAAAAATTAGACCTTATGAACTTTTGGATAAATTAAAAAATCATCCGCGATTTGTAAACTTATTAAAAGACGGAGAGCTTATTGAATATTCTGCGCACTTAATTCCTGAGGGCGGATATAAGCGAATTCCGAAACTTGCCTCAAATGGTGTTATGATTGTTGGTGATGCGGCAATGCTTGTTAACAATATTCATTTTGAGGGAACAAATATGGCGCTGATTAGCGGTAAACTTGCTGCGGAAACGGCTGTCGAGGCATTAAATAAACATGATTTCAGTGAAAAAACGTTATCTTTATACAAGAAAAAATTACAAAACTCTTTTATTATAAAGGATTTAAGAACTTATAGGGGCGTTACTCCGACGATTATAAAACACAGACGAGAGTTTTTAGATTATTATTTATCAAAAGTTTTAGAGTTTTTTAATATATTTACAACGGTTGATTCAAAACCAAGGCGTCAAAAATATCAAGCATATATTAAGAGTTTCTTTACGGACAGATGTCCGTGTAAGTTTTTTCATGAAATGTTTAGTTTAATAAAAATGGTCTTAGGAGTTCTTTGTGGAAAATAAAAAAATTGATGATAAATTATATTGTGTTAAGTTTTGTCCCGATGAAAATTCACATCTAAAACCGGATAAAAATGCTTGTAAACGTTGCAAGACAAAGGTTTGTACTTTTATTTGTCCTGCAAATGTTTATGAATGGGTTGCCACAAAGGATGAATTAGTGGTAAAATATGAGAACTGCTTGGAGTGCGGGGCATGCCGAATTGCATGTGAAGAAAAAATTTTAAATTGGAAATATCCAAAAGGTAATAAAGGTGCGACATTTAAGAATAGTTAGCAGAAAGGATTAGAACATGAAAGAAGAATACACGCCTAAGTACAGAAGATGGTATGACAAGGATCCTGTTTTGTCATCAGCAATGAATACGCTTGAAAAATCTGATGATAAGACACAGATAAAGATAGCATTAAATTTGATTAAGATTATTATTGAACATAACATTGAGAGTTCCGAATACGAGTCAGTTGAGGATGTTTTGGCGGCTGTTGATTTGAGTGTAAGTGAAAATACACAGTATAACCGTTGGTATGATATTGATTCTACTCTCAGAACGGCAATTAAAATGCTGCAAGGCTGTCCTGAAGACACTCAACATATTATTGCAAAAGAAATGGCAAGACTTGTTGTTGACAAGATTAAAGAAGAAGATGTTGTTGAATAAGTTATAAATTTAGTAAATTTAGTATTATTTAAAATAAAACAGGCTTTTAAAGTCTGTTTTATTTTTATTTTTATTTGTTTTGCTTTGCAAATTTTTTCGCATAAGGGCTTGATTTTTTTAAAACATAGTTTATAATGATAGTGTAGTTAATAAAATAGGAGAAAACTTATGAAAAATTTATTCACC